>DKOD01000069.1:0-2510 GCA_002469865.1 Alphaproteobacteria bacterium UBA7371
CATGGTGCATTATTTGCGGCAGCTTTGCATATGTCTCGCACTTATTGCTTTGCCTCAATTCGGCTTAGCCAGCGGTGCAAAAGGTGACCCAACATCTGATTGGTCCTACCGACTTGGGCTTAAGCAGGATGTTTTGATCTTCAATGGCGATGTTCTTCCTGGGCTTTATCGGGACATGAAACAGGCCTTCGAGACCGGTCGGGTCAAAAAACTCATCCTGAATTCACCTGGCGGGCAAATAGATGAGGTTTTTTGGATGTATCATTTGATTGCCAAACATCAGCCAGAAATCATCATAGGTCCCGATGGCTGTTGGTCAGCCTGTGCTTTCATGGCTATTGGTGCTTCGAACAAGATAAAAGGCACCCTGCATTTTCATGGGCCATCCGTCTTAGGCAGCACAACCTCCATGACAGGTATTTTTATTCATCAATTTCGTGAGTCAGCCCGAAGGAAACTTCATAAAGCTGGGCTTTCGGGCATGCAGGTAAGCCTTGCCCTTGGGCCAGATTGGTACCCAATTCATTTTGACAATGGCATTGAGATTGCCGGCGTTAGTCCTTGAAAATAGGACGAATTTCCTTATCTTCTAAGCCCATTGCACGCAGAAGATCTGTTGGCTTACGCCGTTCAACGCCCACTTCACCAGGGGTTGTTCCAAATTTGGGTGCCACATTTGGGTGCCAAGCCCCTTCATGTTTGACAAAGCTTTGTCGGTGTTGGTTCTGGGGATGATACGGTGCCTCCGACATGTCAAGCACAGGAGCAAAACAGGCATCACTTCCCTCAAGAATTGCACACCATTCCGCTTGGGTTTTGCGACTGAACACATCCTCAAAAGCACGCTTTTGGGCCTCCTTGCTAAGCCCAGCCTCCCCACGATCAAAATCCCTTGGATCAAGCCCCAGGCGCATGATCAACTCGTCATAAAAATTTTTTTCGATCGCACCAATGGCAACAAATTTTTCATCTTTGGTCTTATAGACGGCGTAATAGGGATGCCCCCCATCGAGCATATTTTGCCCACGCTGCAATGACCATTCGCCACGACCATAAAGACCATAAAACATCGCCATGAGCGAGGCGGCACCATCGGTCATGGCAGCATCCACAACCTGCCCTTCCCCGGTTTTTGCCGCATGGAGAAGACCGGCACATAGCCCCATGGCCAAATAAAGCGCGCCACCACCAAAATCGCCCACCAAATTTAAGGGAATAGATGGAGAATCCGCGGTGCCCATGGCCGCCAAGGCACCTGATAGGGCAATATAATTGATGTCATGGCCTGCGGCTTGGGCCAATGGCCCATCCTGCCCCCAGCCGGTCATTCGCCCATAAACAAGCTTCGCATTGTCTTCCAAGCACCGGTCTGGCCCCAGGCCCAGGCGCTCCATGACACCAGGGCGAAAACCTTCCACCAAGCCGTCTGCCGAAGAAATGAGCTTGCGGCAGACAGCCAAGCCTTCATCACTCTTAAGGTTCAGCGGCAAGTTGATGCGGCCACGCAAAAGCACGTCCTGGTTGAGGGGATCCTGGGTGCCTGGCCTGGTGATACGAACCACCTCTGCACCCAAATCTGCAAGCAACATGCACGCAAATGGACCAGGTCCAATGCCAGCCATTTCAATGATTTGGATTCCCGCCAAAGGTCCTTTGGTCATGAATTCGCCCCCGGTTCGTTTATTTTGCCCTTGGCAGATACCAAAAAAACTTTGTTCATGTTTTGTTAAGCTTGTTTGTAAAGGAGGCAACATGGATTATCCAGTTTTTGAAGCAGTGCGCGCGCGGAAATCAACAAGAGGCTTTTTGCCAAAGCCTGTGGATCGCACCCTTATCCACAACATCCTTGATACTGCCCGCTGGGCGCCTAGCGGCACCAACACCCAACCATGGCTCGTTTACATGATTGATGGGGCCGCCAGACAAAAGCTGAGCCAACGCATTCAAGATGCCTACCAGCAAGGTGTGCCAGGCGAAATGGAATATACCTACAGCCTTTCGCAATGGCGTGATCCCTATCAGCGACGACGCCGGGCCACCGGATTTGGGCTTTACAATCATCTTGGCATCGCCCGGGATGACAAAGAGGCAAGATTTCAGCAGGCAGGTCGCAATTATGATTTTTTTGACGCCCCAACGGGCCTGTTTTTCTGTTTGGAAAAAGATTTGGGGCCAGGCGCCTGGCTCGATCTTGGGCTTTACATGCAATCGGTGATGTTGATGGCCCATGACGCAGGCCTAGCCACCTGCCCCCAACAGGCATTTTCCAGTTATTATGGAATCATCAAGCAGGCGCTTGGCATCCCTGAAGCCCAGATTTTGGTGACGGGCATGGCCATGGGCTATGAGGACAAAGACGCCCATATCAACAAATTCCGGCCCGAGCGTGACGAGGTTGCGGATTTTCTGACGGTGGTTGAGGAATTGGAGCCCAACCCGAATAAGTCACCCATAAAGGTCTAGCCCCCAATTTCGGTGCCCGTAATGTTGGGTTTTTCTAATAAGGTTTC
>DKOD01000069.1:2867-9056 GCA_002469865.1 Alphaproteobacteria bacterium UBA7371
TGCCAAGCTCATGCCAAGCTCATGATGGGGTCTGATGTGATTATATTCCCTTAGCCAGACATCGATGGCCACCTGCGATGCCGAACAACGCGCTGACCAACAGGCCGGCGCCTGAGATGACACCAAAAGGAGCCACAAGGCTGATCGTGTTGCCAGGCTGAATGTGGTTTCGCATCAATTGGTCCTTTCGCGAGCTCGCGCTTGGTGCGAATATTTCCAACTTTCTGAGGCAGGAGGATCCGGATATGACCGAGAAGATCAGTGTTTTCTTGACCGACGAGCAAGCACACATGGCGCCGAAGTCGAGACCAGTCTGCTTGGCCATGTTTAACCAGGCAGGTCGCAATGATAATTTTGTTGACGCCCCAACGGGCCTGTTTTTCTGCCTAGAGAAGGATTTGGGGCCAACCCAAAAGAACTATTAGACCAATAATTGCTGAGCCAGATCCAACAGGTCATCGGCCACCAGATCATAATTCCCTTGGGCGCAAAGGTCTGTTTGCTGATTGGGCCCATATTCCCTCAGTCGCGGGAAGAAAGCTGTTTTTAGTCCTAATGCTGATGCCGCCTGCAAATCATCATTATGGGCCGCCACCATCATGCATTCCTCAGGAAGAAGTCCGATAAGGGCGGCTGAGCGCAAATACACATCGGGCATGGGCTTATAATTCTGTGCCATCTCGGCACCCAAAATCATATCAAAATGAAACCCCGCATGGCGGGCCAAGACAACCATCAAAGCAACATTACCATTGGAAACTGGTGCCAGCAGAAATGATTGGCGCAAGGCATCAAGGCCTGCAACCACATCGGGCCATGGCGTTAAGTAACGCCATGCCATGGCCAATTCCCGACACAAATTATCGTCAAGGTCAGGCAAGCCATGGGCCAAGATCACATGTTTCAAATTTTCTTGATGAAGCTGATCCAACGGCACAAAGCTTCGATCACCTTGCCTGATAGGCTCCATGGAGGGTTGATAACGGCCGCGCCATGAAGTGGCCATGGCCCCGTAATCCAAAGCACCATACAAAGGCGTCAGCCTGGCAGAAAGAGCTTGAGAGATTGATGAATGCCAATCTGTAAGCGTGCCGAACACGTCAAAAAACAGCGCTTTGGGCTTATGTTGCATGCTGAGTTAAAACTCCTGGGCCATGTAGGTTGATGGCTCAGGGCAACCCGCATCACCAATCACCTTAGCCGGGACACCGGCAACAGTCACATTGGATTCAACATCATGGGTCACCACGGAACCAGCCGCCACACGCACACAATGACCCACGTGAACATTACCCAAAATCTTTGCACCGGCACCGATCATGACACCATCGCCAATCTTAGGATGGCGATCGCCCCGAACCTTGCCGGTGCCCCCAAGGGTAACCCCATGGAGAAGAGAGCAATTTTTGCCAAGCTGAGCGGTTTCACCGATCACCAAATTATGGGCGTGATCAATCATAAGGCCTTCGCCAATTTCGCAAGCCGGGTGGATATCAACCGTAAACACCTCGGCCATGCGTGATTGGAGGTACCTGGCTTCCACCTGGCGGCCACCATGCCACCAACTATGGGCTGCCCGGTACCCCGCAATAGATTGAAAGCCTTTGTAAAAAATCATGGCTTCAAGAGGATGATGGCAAGCAGGGTCACGATAACTTACCGCATCAAGATCTGCCCATAATGCTTCCTCATGGGGCAACAAAGCCTCTTCCAATTCCCGCACCAGGACCTGTTGGTCCACGACCTCACCAAGTCGTCGGGCACAGATATGGGCCATGGCACCGGCAAGCCCCACCGATCCACCAAGATCTTCCAATAATGGTCGTGTGACGGGACTGGCCACACGGTCAAACTCCAACACGAGCTTTTGCCAACGGCCTGCCAGGCCAAAATCTGTTGCTTTATTCATCATTTCTCCCGGGACCCAAGCGTACCAAAATGGGGCAAAATCATCGAAAAACGTTATGTTTCATTATAATGTCATGGAATTGATGTTGATTTGTAGTGGTGAAACATATACGCCGCGTGTTTTTCCGCTTCAAATGTGGGAAAGACATCTGCTGGTTGGGGAGGATGACATGAGCAATGTGAACACCCTCGTCCAATTGGGGATGGACTCAAAAGCGGCAGATGCGGCGCAAGAGAGCACCACCCAAGAGGTTGAGGCCAATAAGGATCACTTTATTCATCGCGATGGCAAAATTTATGCCGGCACGCATTTGATTGTGGATTTGTACCAGTCGCGCCATCTTGATGACATCGACTTCATCGAAGATACCCTGCGTGCATGCATCACCGAATCCCGTGCAACCTTGCTCCATTTCCATCTGCACCGCTTTGAGCCCAACGGTGTTTCCGGTGTGGCTGTTTTGGCAGAAAGCCACATTTCTATTCATACTTGGCCGGAAGCCCATTATGCGGCCCTCGATATATTCATGTGTGGGGATGCCGACCCCCATGCCTGCTTGCCGATCCTGGAACAAGCCTTTGAAGCTGGCCGCATGGACGTGCAGGAATTTTATCGTGGCGAGGCTATTGATGAGTGAAAAAATCATGGAAGCGGCATCCATGGCCGAAGGTGCCGTGGAATTCATGGACGGCCATGCCGTGGAAACCCTCCATCAGGATTACCGCACCGCCTACCGCATTGAAGAAACGCTGCTTCACGACAAGTCCGACGAACAAGAATTGTTTTTGTTCAAAAACAATTTTTTTGGAACCATGCTGATGTTGGATGGGGTCACCCAGCTTACCACCAGCGACGAGCCTTTTTACCATGAATTCATCACCCACCTCCCCCTGATATGTCACGGCGCACCCAAGCGCATGCTCGTGGTTGGGGCCGGTGATGGCGGCGTTATTCGCGAAGCCTGCCGCCATAAAGATTTGGATCATATCGACATGGTGGAGATCGATGAGGCCGTCGTGCGGTTTTCCATGGAACATTTGCCAAGCCTCTCCAATGGCGCCTTTGACGACCCACGCATGAATTTGGTGATTGCTGATGCCGCTGAGTATGTACGCGGCTATCAAGGACCTGCCTATGATGTCGTGGTGGTTGACTCCACCGATCCATTTGGTCCGGCCGCACCTCTTTTTGAGGTCGCTTTTTATGAAGATTTGCGCCGCATCATGAGTGATGATGGCATTTTGGTGACCCAATGTGGAAATCCTTTTGTCCAGCCTGCTGAACTGGAACTGGCCGGCGGCCGCCTAAAAGAATGTTTTCCCATCATGAGCCCGGTCATGATCACTGTCCCCACCTATACCGGCGGACAGATGTCACTAGGATTTGCCTGCAAAAACCCAAAGTTTGGCCTTCCCTCCAGGACCAAAATTGCCCAAAAACTGGCCTCCATCGGACCGAGCGACAGCTTTTTGGTGTTGAATGAAGATGTGTTTTTGGCAAGCTTCGCCCTCCCCAATTATGTGCGCAAGGCAGGCTTTGATCCTTTACGGTAAAAGCGTAACAAAAGGTTAAGCGACAAGGTCCTGAAGAAGGGCCATGGCGTCATCGCTGCCCTTTCCTTCGAGCGATATGACCCAAGCGTCTGCGTCGAAAGATGTATAATGCTCCACCCATTGCCTGGCTTCGGCCTCAGGCATGTTCTCTTTGGCAAGCCGCCATTCAATGGTGTTGGTCTCCAAATGGCGCTCTGGCTGGAAGAGGTTGATGCCGCAAGGATGTTCCAGCAGCACCAACAAGATACCCCCCGTGGGATCACCGCGATGCACCACCACCGCATAACCTGCCTGGTTGTTCACCATTTGGGTTAGGCGTTGCACGATGATGCTGGTGGCAATCCCAAACATCAGCTTTGCACGCGTTGTTTTTGGCCCTTCGGGTGGTTGGGCGTCATGGCTTACCCCGCATCCTTGCTGCCTATGGGATGGCCGGTTTTGGACAAAGCAAGGGCAATTTTGCGGGTTGAGGGAAATTGGTTGAGAAAAATCATCAAGATCACGGTGAGCGGAACAGAAAGCAACATCCCGGTGACGCCCCAAATGGCACCCCACCCAAAAAGCGAAAGGATGACCACAAATTCAGAGATATCAAGCCTGCTGCCCATGAGCCTTGGCAACAGCACATTTCCCAACAAAAATTGAACCGCAAACAAACAAAGCGCCAGGGCAAGAACAACGCCCGTGGAATCAAAGGTTGCCAAAGCAAATAAGCTCGGGAAAGCTATCCCGAGTATGGTCCCAACGGTGGGAATATAATTGAGCAAAAAGGCCAAAAATGCCCAGAAAATCGCGGCGGACACACCAAAGGCCTCGCAAATGATGTAGGTACCGAGCCCCGTGAGCAGCGACACCAAGGTCATCAAATAGAGATAGGTCCTGATATCCTTGGCGATGCGCGTGAGCATGGCGTCAATCTGTTGCCGCCTTGATTGGTCTGGGAAAATAGCCCGCATCTTTGCATCAAAGAAAGGCTGATCGGCAAAAAGGAAGAGGACATAGATCAAAATGGTGCTGCCATCACTTGCCACCAAGCGCACCGATGCAATGATTTGGGACAAAATCTCGCTTAATGCCGATTGAATTTTATCGGGCAAAGAAAACGTGGCGGGCAAATCAAGTTGGCTCAAAAAGCTATTCACCAAACCCTCAATTTTGACCCTAGCCTGGGCCAAGTCGGTGCTTAATTCGGCAAATGTCGAAAATATGGCCGACCCTGCAGCCCCAACCATGGTCGCCATCAGCAGGCTGGCAAGCAGGACAGGCAACCAACCACGAACACGTAAAAATGGAATATGGCGTGCCAAAGCATCGGCAAAAGCGTCGATCATGAACCAAAGCAAAAAAGCAATCGCAATGGGGATAAGAAAGTCGGCTGCTTGCGACAAAAACCCCACCACAAGAATGATGGTGGCCATAAAATAAAATGGTGATGCCATGGTCATGCACATGCCCCTGATTGAACCTTAGGCCCATGTCATGCCATGGTTTGGTCGGAAAAAAAATCTCTAACCATTCAAGGCCTTGCCATCCATGGAAGATCTTCTCTCCAAAATGACCAACATCATGGCCATGCGTCTTCGGTTGATGCCCGAAGTGGCGATGCATAAATGGAACAATCAGCTACCTGTCTTTGACGCCGCTCGGGAAGAAGAATTGCTGGATAAGCTGACCCAAATGGCCATGGAATTTGGCATCGCCGAAGAAACCGCAAAACAATTGCTACAAGGTCAGATGGATGTGGCGAAGAAATGGCAAGAAGAAATGATTTCCCAATGGCGCCATGATCATGTTGGCGTATTTTCCAACGCACGTGACCTTCATCATGAAATCCGACCTGAAGTGGCCAAATTCAGCAAAGCCATGCTGGAACATGTGGCGCTTTTGATATCAATGAACATTTCGATTTCGCAAACGCCACCATGCCCTGCCGACATTCCTGAAATATTTTGGCAGGAGGCTTTTGAAGCCTTAAGAAATGCGGTCAATCACGGGCAATAAGCTGACAGCTTTCAGGATATTCACGCAAAAGTGGTTTGCGGGGTTTTTTCTTGGGTTTTGCATCAGGCTTGGGCGCATAGGGTTCTGGTCCCATCCACCAGGCAAGTTCTTGCCCGCACCCAGCACCTTGGGGAACTGGGGCCTGCGCCTTACAAAGCCTGTTGCCTGCAGGACAACTTAACCGAATATGAAAATGGTAATGGTGTCCATACCAAGGCCTAATCTTGCCCAACCAATCACCCTGTTTTGACCCTTCATGAACAGCACATATGGCCTTTTTGATGCCTGGATGGACAAAAATTCGCTCCACCCGTTCATCCTTGGCCGCCAATTCCAGCATCAGTTGTTCCCGGGCCCCAAACAAATTGGGGTCTGTGTCGAAACTTGCATCTTTTAGCATGCTCACGGCGGAGACATTTTCCCGGTCTTTATCGCTCATTACCTCTTTTGGGGCAGGCTTAAACCAAATATCCCCATCAAGGCCCATTTGATGGGACCGATGGGCCTTATGCATGGGCCCACCACGCGGCTGTGACAAATCACCGACCAAAATTCCGGCATGACCAGCATCTTTGATGCCAGCAGCCAAATTCTTCACCACATCAATTAGCTGCTCATGGCCCCAAAAACGATTGCGTGACAAACGCATGACTTGCCAGCCAGGACCATTAGCCTCCAGCATCCGACCACCCGCCAAACATCCATAGGTATAGCCACCAACAGCGC
>DKOD01000091.1 GCA_002469865.1 Alphaproteobacteria bacterium UBA7371
AAACACATTCACCTTTCACGGTTTTTTGCAAAATCGATTTTGGGTATGAGAACTGCGACAGAAACAACGTCAGGGACCATCTATTATTCACATGCGTGATATGCCGCTTTTGCGCGATAAATGCCGATCATCTTGCAAGAAGGATATGTGATGATGAACCCAAGGCATGATTGATTAGTGGCAAAACGCGCTATGTCTGAAACTGGGTGTATAACAAACAACCCCGCGGTCATTTTGACTGGCGGGGTTTGTTTATGGCGCTCCCTAGGGGAATCGAACCCCTCTTTCCAGATTGAAAATCTGGCGTCCTAACCGATAGACGAAGGGAGCGTCGTGGGCGGAGTGTATAAGTAATTCTTCATGCTCATGCAAGGCCTAGGTAGGGCAGCATTAGGGACAGGCAACATCAACCAAATGCAACTCCGCTGATTTCCTACCCTGCCATTCATTCATGACCACCCTGACCGCCATATGGCAGTTGCGTAACCCATTGAGGATAAGATGACCTGCCTCTTCCTCAGCCATATTGAAACCCATTATTTTGACCCATTTGCCACGAGCCGAAGATTTTACAGAAAGACGCAAATGCTTTTCTTTTAAAACAGCAACATCCTCCAGATGAACATGCTCAAGCAAAAATATGGGCTCAAGATTTCCTGGCCCAAACGGCCCGGCCTGTTGCAAAAGCTCCCAGAAACCAACCGACAAATCATCAAGATCCAGCCGCGCATCTATGGTTAATTTTGGATCTTCGGGCCTTGCATGTTGCACAAACCATTTGTGCAAAAAAGCCTGAAGCGCCGCGAGGCCGTCTTTGGGGCATGAAAAACCTGCAGCCATGGCATGGCCGCCACCTTTTGTTAAAAGACCTTGCTCACGGGCGGCTATTACGGCAGCACCAAGATCAAAACCTGGCAAAGAGCGCCCGGAACCCTTCCAACCATCATAACTCGCTGCACAAACCAAGGCTGGCTTTTGGTGGGCATCTTTGAGCCTGCTCGCCACTATCCCCATCACACCCTCATGAAAACCTTCATCGGCTATGAGAAGAAGCATGCTGTTGGGGTCTGTATCTTTTGCGAGTTCTTCGGCTTTTTTGCGCATCTCAGCTTCGATCTTTCGGCGCTGCTCATTGAGAAGTTCCAACTCCAACGCGAGCTTTTCTGCTTGCGTGTCATCATCACTAAGCAGAAGTTTTGTGGCCACGGGTGACTGGCCCAGCCGACCGCCTGCATTGAGACGCGGGCCAAGCCGAAAACCCAAATCAGAAGCAGTATTGGCGCTGGTAAGACCAGCGGATTTCATTAAGGCTGTAACGCCTGGCAATTGATGCTCTGCCATTTGCATCAAACCATGACGGGTCAACAGCCTATTCACCCCCACAAGCGGCACCACGTCACAAACCGCACCCAACGCTGCCAAAGGGGTTAACATCCTCAAATCCGGTGGTTTCTTTCCTTCATAATGCCCCGCATCCACCAGCAATCGATGCAAACGAACCAACACCAAGAAGGTTACGCCAGCTGCGCATAATTGGCCGCAGCCACTTTTGTCCGCCGGATGGTTGGGGTTCACCAGACTGACCGAGATTGGTTCTTGCTCACCCATTTGGTGATGGTCAATCACAGCCACCTGAAGCCCCCTTCTGTGGGCCTCATCAAGGGCTTCAAAAGCGGTGGCACCACAATCCATGGTTACCAGATGGCTAATTTGACGGGCCTCAAAAAAGTCCCAAGCCCCTGAGGATGGGCCATAACCATCCAAAAACCTATCGGGAATATAATAGGTAAATTCCACCCCTGCAGCGCGCAAATATCGCCCCATTAAGGCCGTTGAGGTGGCCCCGTCCACATCATAATCGCCAATCAAACCAATCACCCTGCCCTCATGGATCCATTGGCACAAAATGGTGGCCAATTCATTGAGGCCACGCAGGCTGATAGGGTCAGGCAGGTTTTCTTTGAATGTGGGGTTTAAAAATTGTTGCGCTTCATCAAGGCCAATACCCCGGGACACCAGCAATCCTGCCAAAGTCATGGGAATATCCAATTGGCGGGCCATCAATAGCGCCAATTCTGGATCGGACCCGGCAAGATACCATTGGCGGCCAGATGCCGACCGCCCTTCAAGCAACCTCATCAGTAATGAAATTTTTTGCCATCCTGGTGAACGGCTCGAATCCAACGCACAGTGCCCGTGGAGGAACGCATCACCACCGTCTCGGTTTCAAAACCTAAGCCGATTTTGCGCACACCACGCAGCATGGAACCATCAGTAACACCGGTGGCGGCAAACATCACATCGCCTGATGCCATTTCCTGCATATCATATTTACGGGACAAATCCGTGATGCCTATACGTTCAGCACGCCCACGCTCCTCATCATTTCGGAACACCAAGCGGCCTTGCATTTGCCCACCGATGCAACGCAAAGCAGCAGCTGCCAAGACACCTTCTGGGGCACCGCCTACCCCAAGGTAAAGATCGATGCCCGTGCTTGCATCGGTGGTGTGGATAACACCGGCCACATCTCCATCACTGATCAACCGAATGGAGGCACCTGTTGAACGAACCTTTTCAATGATTTCTGCATGTCTGGGGCGGTCCAATATACAAGCAGTGATATCTTTGGGGTCAACATTCTTGGCTTTGGCCAATGCATGGATATTCTCAATCGGGTCTGCATCCAAATCCACAATGCCGGGAGGAAGACCGGGGCCAACAGCTATTTTTTCCATGTAGACATCAGGGGCATGAAGCAAAGAGCCACCTTCAGCCACAGCAATGGTGGCAATGGAATTGGGCATCGCCTTGGCGCAAAGCGTGGTGCCTTCGAGGGGGTCAAGGGCAATATCAACCTTGGGGCCCTCACCCGTGCCCACTTTTTCACCAATAAAGAGCATGGGTGCCTCATCCCTCTCGCCCTCTCCAATCACAACAGTGCCTTGGATCATGAGGTTGTTGAGGGCTCGGCGCATGGCATCCACCGCGGCTTGGTCGGCTTCTTTTTCGTCACCACGACCAATCAAATCATGGCAGGCCACGGCTGCGGCTTCGGTCACACGGGCAACCTCAAGGGTCAAAATGCGGGAGAGCATGGTGGCGTCGTTGGGCATATTTTCCTCAAAAATCAGGATTGAAAGATACGAATAACAATTGGTGTTTCTGCCACTGACGGTTGTTTGGCAATAGCACCCAAAGCCTCGCGCAAATTTCCTTCCCGGGTGTCATGGGTCACCAGGATCAAAGGCACATTGGCACCAGGGTCCCTGGCCTTTTGGAGCACAATGTCTAGTGACACAGACTTATGGGCCAATTCATGGGTAATAGCTGCCAGAACACCAGGCTCATCCTTCACGCTTAAACGAATATAATAGGCGCCCATGCGTTCATCTGAAGGCGCCGAATCCACATCCTCCAAATCCTGCACAGGACGCCCAAAAGAAGGCCCATTCATGCCACGAATAATGTCGGCTATGTCAGCCACCACGGCCGAAGCTGTGGGCCCCTCACCCGCACCACGTCCGTCAATCATGATCCGCCCCACTGGCTCTGCATCCAACATAACCGCATTGAACACGCCATCAACATTGGCCAAAGGCTCATGTTCAGGCACCATGGCCAAATGCACACGTTGCTCCAGGCCCGCCGGGTTTCGTCGGGCGATGCCCAACAATTTCAAACGATAGCCCAATTCCCTGGCATAGTTGATGTCATCACTGGTGACGCCTCTGATGCCTTCGATATCCACTTGATCAAAACGTGGAATCGTGCCGAAGGCGCAAGAAGCTAGGATCGCAATTTTATGGGCCGCATCTATCCCATCAACATCAAAAGTTGGGTCAGCTTCAGCATAGCCAAGTGCCTGGGCTTTG
>DKOD01000162.1 GCA_002469865.1 Alphaproteobacteria bacterium UBA7371
GCGTTCACGGCGGATCACCCATGCGTGCATTTGCTTGGGCACATGGCCCAAGGGCGGCAATTCATTGATGTTGTAAAGGTCCTTGGTGGGGGTCGTGGTGTCGGTCATGGCTTTTGTCCGCTTTTGTCGTTGGTCTGTCAGGCGCTATGTTGCACCAGCGAAATAATTAGGCGTCAACTCCCATTTTCCCCTGTTGGGGTCTTTAATTACATCACTCAGCTTCTTTTTGTAATATTATTGCGCAAATGATGCCTTTAGCTTAAACACCATGTCGCGTGGCTTTTGCAACCCCTTGTGCGTTGCAATAGACTTTGGGCATAAGACGCCCGTGAGATCTTGTGCGAGATGGGCAAAAACTGCGCATCATTGTGATGATATGAAACTTTGGGTGGCCATATGACTGACGCAACCACGCAGCGCGACAAACCTTGGATGATGCGAACCTATGCAGGTCATTCCACGGCCAAAAAATCCAACGAACTCTACCGCACAAATCTTTCTAAAGGCCAAACAGGCCTATCCATTGCTTTCGACCTGCCAACCCAAACAGGATATGATGCGGATCACATCTTGGCCCAAGGTGAAGTTGGTAAGGTTGGTGTGCCTATTTCCCATTTGGGGGACATGCGGGTGTTGTTTGACCAGATACCCCTGGATCAGATGAATACCTCCATGACAATCAACGCCACGGCCGCATGGTTGCTTGCTCTTTATATTGCTGCGGCTGAAGAGCAGGGGGCCACCCGCGACCAGCTGCAGGGCACCACGCAAAATGACATCATTAAGGAATATTTGTCCCGCGGAACTTATGTCTTCCCGCCAGACCCTAGCCTTCGGTTGATCACCGACATGATTGCCTTCACCTATCAAGAGGTTCCCAAATGGAACCCCATGAATGTGTGTTCCTACCATCTCCAAGAGGCAGGCGCGACACCCCGGCAAGAACTCGCTTTTGCATTGGCGACGGCGATTGCCGTCCTGGATCGGGTGAAATCAGAAGGTCAGGTGCCTGATGCAGATTTTGCCCGAGTCGTGGGGCGCATCTCGTTTTTTGTGAATGCAGGCATCAATTTTGTGACCGAAATTTGCAAAATGCGTGCCTTCGTGGATCTTTGGGATGAGATTTGTCTTGAGCGTTATGGCGTGCAGGACGAAAAATACCGTCGCTTTCGCTATGGCGTGCAGGTGAATTCCTTAGGCCTTACCGAGCAGCAGCCAGAAAACAACGTCTACCGCATTCTTGTGGAGATGCTGGCCGTGACGTTATCAAAAAAAGCCCGAGCCAGGGCGGTGCAATTGCCTGCATGGAATGAAGCCCTGGGTTTGCCGCGACCCTGGGACCAACAATGGTCCCTTCGCTTGCAACAGGTCATCGCCTATGAAACCGATTTGTTGGCTTTTGGCGACATATTTGACGGCAGTCACGTGATCGAGGCCAAGGTGGATGAGCTCAAAATTCAGGCCCGCGAAGAATTGGCCCGTATCGATGAGATGGGTGGCGCCATGGCTGCCATTGATAATGCCTACATGAAGCAGCAATTGGTGCAGTCCAATGCCGAACGTATCGATGCCATCGAGCGCGGCGATCAGGTTGTCGTGGGCGTCAACAAATTCACCCAAACCGAGCCATCCCCACTTACCACCGGGGATAGTGGCATCATGACCGTTGACCCCAAGGTTGAAGAAGAACAGATCCAGGCGCTCAATGCCTGGCGCGCAGCCAGGGATCAAAAAGCCGTGGATGCGGCGCTCATAAAGCTTGAGGAAGATGCCCGTCATGGCGCCAATATCATGCCTTCGTCCATTGAGGCGGCGAAAGTTGGTGTGACCACTGGCGAATGGGGTGAGGTCATGCGCAAGGTTTTTGGTGAGTACCGCGCCCCAACCGGCGTGGGAAAGGCTGCTGCCACAGGTGATGCTGCGGATCTGGAACCCTTACGGGCCAAGGCCCGTGAGCTTGCCACAAAACTTGGCCGGAGGGTCAAGTTCTTGGTTGGTAAGCCGGGCCTTGATGGCCATTCAAATGGCGCCGAGCAAATTGCCGTGCGTGCACGTGATTGTGGCATGGAGGTTGTTTATGAGGGCATTCGCCTAACCCCAGCCCAAATTGTGAATGCCGCCATGGAAGAATCCGTCCATGTGGTGGGCTTGTCTATTTTGTCTGGTTCCCATGTGACGCTGGTAAAAGATGTGATGACCCGCATGAATGAGTCCGGTTTGGATCATGTTCCGGTTATTGTTGGCGGTATCATTCCAGATGAGGATGCCAAAATACTCAAAGATTTTGGCGTTGCCCAAGTCTACACACCCAAGGATTTCCGGTTGAATGCGATCATGGCGGATATTTTTGATTTGTTGGATGTGAACCAGCCCCATGCGGCTTGAACTGGCTGCTGGTCCAACACCCAACAGCGTTCTATGTCAGCGGTCTTAGTTCTTTATTCTCGAGGCTTTCATGAGCACAGGCTTATATATTTTGATTCCCCTTGCCGTGGGCATCACGGCGATCATCGTGGCGGTGGGCATTGTGAGCTTTTTCACTGCGGGCAAATTTCATGCCAATTGGTCCAACCGCCTGATGCGCATGAGGATCATTGCCCAGGCGGTGGCTATTGTGTTGATCCTTGCCCTCGTCTGGATCAACGGAACACCGCCCAGTTTTTAAGGTTTTCCCCAGGAAACGCGTAATTCGTCAATGCGTGGTTGGGCCTCGGCCATCATCGGTGCAAGTTGCTGCCAAATGTCATCATTTTGTGCGATCATCTCGCGCAGGGAAGTGGAATTTTTGCGTTTGGCAAGCCGGCCATCGGCATCTGCCACCAACCGATGATGAAAATATTCCGGCACCGGAAGGTGTAACAATTTTTGCAACACCACCTGGATGGGTGTTGTCAAAAACAGGTCATTACCACGTGTGACATGGGTAATATTTTGGGCTGCGTCGCAAAGCACAACAGCCAAATGATAACTGGTGCCAATATCCTTACGGGCCACAACCACGTCACCCAATTTGCGCAACAAAATATCCCTGCCAACGTTAATGACCCCGGCGGGCCCAAAGGGCGGGAAACCCCATTCACGAAACGATATCTGCCCAATTATTGACAAAGCCTTATCCAAATCAAGCCGCCAGGCATGGGGGGTGTTGTTGTCCAGCAATTGGGATCGTTCGTGCCGGGACTTGGCCCTGCATGTCCCTGGGTAGGCTTGGCCTGCATCATGTTCCTGTGGCGCGTCCATGGCCTCGTCAATATCCTTACGGCTGCAAAAGCATGGATAGACAAGATCACGGTCTTGCAGTTTTTCCAGGGCCCAGGCCTGCATGGCGCGATGCCGGGATTGGATGCGCGCGCCGCTTACGGTCAGGCCGAGGGATGTTAAATCTTCGGTGATGGCGGTATAAAAGACATCCCGCGCCCGATGCTGGTCGATATCTTCAATCCTCAGCAGGTGGTGACCAGGATCGGCCACCTGCTGGGCAACCCATGCAGAAAACCCATGGCCCAGATGCAAAAAGCCGTTGGGGCTAGGGGCAAAACGGGTCACGATATGGTTGGGCAAAGTCATCGAGAAATCAGGCTCATGCAAGTTGG
>DKOD01000099.1:0-2142 GCA_002469865.1 Alphaproteobacteria bacterium UBA7371
ATGGCTTGCAAACCTGAAACCATTGATTCAATTCGTTGGACATCAAGCCTCAGCCGATCCACCAAAGCCGCCGTAAGCCCTTTAGACAAAGCCGCATCCACATCCCGCTGATTGGCCTCAAGGATTTTTTCATGGTTGTTGCGCACAGATAGGGCTGCCTTACCAATGGCAAGGGAGCGCTGGCGATCATCCATATTGGCAAGCCCCGACATGGCATCACGGGCCTTCCTGCCCATGCCCAGCATCAGATCATGCAAATTATTATTATCCATCTAAGCCCCTGCTTTTCACGACAAGATGATCACGATGGATCACGGCGCCACGCTGACCTGGCCCAAGGATATCCGTGATCTCGTGACTGTTTTTCCCAATAATACGTTGGACGTCCTGGGCATCATATCCAGCCAAACCAACGCCAAGCAACCGTCCATCCTCGTCTTGCACCTCAATACTGTCACCGCGTCGGAACTGACCTTCCAAGCTAATAATGCCAACGGCCAACAACGATCGACCCTCCAACAACGCCTTGGCAGCGCCAGTATCCACCAAAAGGCTGCCTTTGGGGGCAAGACTTCCCTGAATCCAGGCCCGGCGCGCAGCGCGTTTGTCCGAGGTCGGCAAGAATAATGTATGGCGGGCGCCCTGCCAAAGAGCATGCAAAGGATGGTCCACCATGCCAAGTCCAATCACCATGGCGCTACCTGCCTGGCAGGCAATTTCGGCAGCATCCAGCTTGGTGGCCATGCCTCCTGAGCCAAGTGCTCCAGAAACCCCTGCCATGGCACGAATGTCTTGGTTTACCTCAGCAATCAACGAAATATGTTTGGCACCATCTTCGCTGGGTGGGCGATCATAAAAACCATCAACATCAGATAACAAAATCAGCAGGTCGGCCTCCATCATTGCCGCGACCCGGGCTGCCAATCTGTCATTATCGCCAAAGCGAATTTCTTCGGTTGCGATCGTGTCATTTTCATTGATCACCGGCACCACATCAGACTCAAGAAGGGTGGCAAGGGTGTCGCGTGCATTGAGATAACGTCGGCGCTCTTCGGTATCCTGTAAGGTCAAAAGAATTTGCCCCGTTGGGCAACCCACCTTCTGAAGATTACCCGCCCAAGCACCCGCCAAACCTATTTGCCCAACCGCTGCTGCAGCCTGGGCGTGACGCAATTGCCAACGACCATCATCATGAATTTGGCCACGGCCAATAGCGATGGCGCCTGATGACACCACAATGATCTGATGGCCTGCTTTGCGAAACTCGGCAATATCTTCTGACAACTTGCCCAGCCAAGCATCCCTGACGCACAAATTTTCTTGGTCCACAAGCAGGCTGGAACCAATCTTCACCACGATGCGGCAGGGTTTTTGAACAATATCCTTTAGGTCCATAATTCCTCGTCATGCCCCAATGCCCATATGTTTCGAACCAGCTCGTCGGTATTCTGCCCCGCCAAACCGGAGATAATATGTGGCCTGACAGATGTCTTGAGAAAAAAATCATCTGCCACCATCTGTGCTGTGTCTTCATCCACTGCGTCTGCTTTGTTCAACGCCACCACAAAGGGCTTTTCTTCAAGACCTGCCCCATAGGCCGCCAATTCACCACGAACGGTGTTGTAATCTTCATCGGGACTTTCTGCATTTATATCCACCAAATGAAGGAGCGATTGGCAACGCTCAATGTGGCGCAAAAATTCATGCCCAAGGCCCACACCATCGGCGGCTCCTTCTATCAACCCGGGAATATCAGCAAAAACACGTTCCTGCTCGTCCAAATAAACCATGCCCAGATGGGGATGAAGGGTCGTGAAGGGATAATCTGCAATCTTCGGGCGTGCCCTGGATACCGCTGCCAAAAAAGTTGACTTGCCTGCATTAGGCAGCCCCACCAAGCCAACATCAGCCATGACCTTTAACTGAAGAAGGAGTGTCCGCTCTTCACCAAGCTCCCCCTTTTGGGCCGTGCGCGGGGACTGGTTGGTGGATGTTTTGAAATGGGCATTGCCAAGACCGCCACGCCCACCACGGGCAATACAGGCCCTTGCACCATCTTGTGTGAGGTCCGCCAGCATGATGCCTGTATCAAAATCATAAATCTGGGTGCCCGTGGGCATCACCAATTCCATGTCCCCACCC
>DKOD01000099.1:2546-4697 GCA_002469865.1 Alphaproteobacteria bacterium UBA7371
TAATCTATGAGTGTGTTGAGGTTTTTGCTGGCCACCAGCCAGACATCGCCACCCTTACCGCCATCGCCACCGTCCGGCCCCCCAAATTCGACAAATTTTTCCCGCCGAAAACTCACACATCCAGCGCCGCCATTACCAGCTTTGACATAAATGCGTGCTTCATCAAGAAATTGCATCTTTGGCCTTCTTTCAAACAAAAACACCGGCCTCCCTCAAGGAAACCGGTGTTACAATCTCTCATCCGGTTGGGATGGGTTTAGACACTATCCACAGACACGAACATCCGGCGTGAGCGACCAACCTTAAAGCTAACCTTACCCTCGCTGAGGGCAAAGAGGGTGTGGTCTTTGCCAACACCAACATTATCACCAGGGTGGAATTTTGTTCCGCGCTGACGCACGATAATGTTGCCAGGAACCACTGCTTGGCCGCCAAATTTTTTCACCCCAAGGCGTTTGGATTCGGAATCGCGGCCGTTACGGGAGGAGCCGCCTGCTTTTTTATGGGCCATGAATCAATGCTCCTAAATTACGCTACAATATTTTCGATACGGACGCGTGTCAGTTCCTGACGATGCCCGTTGCGACGACGAGAATTTTGGCGACGACGCTTTTTGAACACAATAATATGTTCGCCACGCTCTTGGCCGACAATGGTGGCCGTCACCTTAACGCCTTCAATGAATGGCGCGCCAACTTTGCTGGCCTTTCCATCAGAAAAGAGGCTGACACGATCAAGTTCCATCTTGGAACCATCTTCACCCTCAATCTTCTGCACCAGGAATTCCTGGCCTTCCTGCACAAGCAATTGCTCTGCGCCAATTGTTACTACTGCGTACATCACACCAACCTGAACTCGGCTTCACGAATTGAAAGATCGCCGTATATGCCCGCGGCGCCAGGCTTGTCAAGGTTCTGGCGGGCTTAAAGGCGCGCCAGAACATCCTCTAGAGCTAAGCGTTCGGCCTCTAAGGGGCTTTTGCGTGCCCCATCATCACCGAGGGCACCAATAGATTCCGATAGTTCGTTAATGCGCTCTTGAACGGACGCCTTATCAGCATCT
Organism: Alphaproteobacteria bacterium UBA7371; assembly: GCA_002469865.1. Lineage (GTDB taxonomy): Bacteria > Pseudomonadota > Alphaproteobacteria > UBA8317 > UBA8317 > UBA8317. Next base: position 3,609 of record DKOD01000099.1, read on the forward strand.
GCAAGACGAATAGCACCCTCAACAACCAAAGACAGCCCTGCATGGTTTACCTCAGCAAAGCCACCACGAACATGGACCCATTGCGTGCTGGAGCCATCTTCAACGGCAACAAAGCCTGAACCAATAGTGGTCAAAAAAGGCGCATGGCCAGCCAAAACACCAAAGTCACCCTCGCTACCTGGCACGGTCACCATATGGGCCTCACCCTCAGCAACCTTCTCGGTTGGGCAAACGATGGCATATTTAAGCTTGTCAGCCATGTGTTGGCTCTCCCTTACCTAGCTATTAGGCGGCGTCTTTTGCCAATTTTTCAGCCTTTTCAATGGCCTCTTCCATGTTCCCAACCATGTAGAAGGCGGCCTCTGGCATGTGGTCATATTCACCTGCGCAAAGTCCCTTAAAGTCCTTAATGGTGTCTTCTAAGCCCACAAGCTTGCCTGGGGAACCGGTGAAGACTTCCGCCACAAAGAATGGCTGAGAAAGGAAACGCTGTATCTTACGGGCACGGGCCACAATAAGCTTATCTTCTTCAGAAAGTTCATCCATGCCAAGGATCGCGATGATATCTTGCAAAGCTTTGTAACGTTGCAAGGTGGACTGGACCTCACGGGCAACCTGGTAATGTTCGTCACCAACAACACGCGGGTCAAGAATACGCGAGGTGGAATCGAGTGGATCAACAGCAGGATAAATACCAAGCTCTGCGATAGAACGGTTCAAAACCGTCGTGGCATCGAGGTGGGCAAAGGTGGTCGCTGGTGCCGGGTCGGTAAGGTCATCGGCAGGAACATAAACAGCCTGCACGGATGTGATCGACCCCTTCGAGGTTGTGGTGATGCGTTCTTGAAGTGCACCCATGTCGGTGGCAAGCGTTGGCTGATAGCCCACGGCTGAAGGAATGCGGCCGAGAAGCGCTGACACTTCTGAACCTGCCTGGGAGAAGCGGAAGATATTGTCCACAAAGAACAGAACATCTTGGCCCTCTTCATCACGGAAATATTCCGCCTGGGTCAAACCAGAAAGTGCCACCCGTGCGCGTGCCCCAGGAGGTTCATTCATCTGGCCATAAACCAAGGCCACTTTGGAATT
>DKOD01000053.1:0-4243 GCA_002469865.1 Alphaproteobacteria bacterium UBA7371
GGGGCATCTGTATGTCGCCCAGCCACCATTATTCAAATTAAAGCGTGGGCAATCGGAAATTTACCTCAAAGACCAGAAGGCCTTGGAGGCCCATCTGATAGAGGCCGCCTTGAGTGAGGCCACCCTGACTTTGCATGATGGATCTGTGATGGCAGGTGCGGATCTGTCCAACCTCGTTTCTGAGGCCCAACGTGTGCGCAATGCCATCCATGCCATGCCTGGTGCTTTTGATAAGCCATTGCTGGAGGCAATTATTTTGGAAGGTGCAGCACCTGGCCTCAGCCTTGGGATGGATCAGGCCAAAAATATTGCCGATCGTCTGGATCGCAAAGAATATGAGCATGAACGGGGTTGGCGGGTTGCCCAGGAAGATCGTGGCATAGTTGCGCGCAGATTGCTGCGTGGTGTTGAAGAAGAACGTATCATTCCCGAAGGGTTCAGCTGGGCGGTGGTGTCCAACCGTGTGTCGTCTGATTTGCGCGAAACCTTCCGGGGCATGGCCAAATTCAACCGAAAGTCCGTTGGCTTTGATGTTCATGGGCCCACCGATTTGGTCGATGCCCTTATGGAGGCAGGCCAAAAGGGGATTTCCCTGCAGCGCTATAAGGGTCTTGGGGAAATGAATGCCGACCAACTTTGGGAAACAACCCTGGACCCAGAAGTGCGGACCCTACTTCGGGTGGATGTGGAACATGCCGACACCGCCGATGATATATTCTCAAGACTTATGGGTGACGTGGTGGAACCAAGGCGTGAATTTATTCAAGAACATGCCCTGGATGTCTCCAACCTCGATATCTGACTAGGCGGCCTCATCTTTTTGGGGCGGTTTGTGGAAACGCTCCAGCGCATCAGCCAACATGATTTCTGCTTCTTCCATGCGGCCCATTTTGACCGGGCCGAAACCGCGGACATGATCAAAAGCTTCCAACACCTCCAGGGCATGTTGGATATTATCCAGGCGCAAATTGCTGGCTAAGACAGAAATATTTTGCGTGAATTTGTTGCGCCATGCCAATTCCAATTGCCGTTCCTTGGTGCGGGCAAGCAGGTTCCATCTAGAAAAACGGTGGCGCCTGAACTTGGCCAAAAGGGCCATGATCTTCAATATCCAGGGCCCAAATTGCCGCTTGGCTGGCCGACCGGTAAGTTGATCAATCCCGGGCAGAAATGGCGGGGCGAGGTGAAGTTTTATTTTTCCTTGATGATGAAACTCTTCATCAATGCGTTGCTTAAAAGAGGGCAGGGTAAATAGGCGGGCGACCTCAAATTCATCCTTAATGGCAAACATCCTGTATCCAATTCGGGCAACTTGGCTGGACAGAGATGCCGATGGGCCATTGTCTATCTTGCTTGCTGCCTCAAGCAGGGGTGCCAGGCAATCCATGTAGGATTTTGCGTAAGTCTCGTCGTGATAATCGACCAAACGTTTTTGGTAATCATGAAGGCGGAGTTCTTGAGGCGCTTCATCTTCCATCAATTCAGGATGATCAACCAAGCTTGCGCCCAGCAAGATGGCATGTTGGTTGCTTTCCACGCGAACATTATTGAGGCGCACTGCTTCCATAAGGGCCTCACGGCTCACAGGCACCAGGCCAAGACGCCAGGAAGCGCCAAGAATGATCATATTGGCGAACATTCCTTCGCCAAGATATTTGATGGATGCTTCTTCGGCGGGCAATTCTTTCAGCTGAGAAACCAAGCTGCGCAAGAACTCCGTTCGTGCTGGGGCTGTTTTGCCACCTTCTTTGCCCCTGGTGAAGATAAAATCTTTGGTGGGGGCCACATTGGCGTTGGCCACCAATTTGGTGCGGTCCTTGGACATCAAGGTGAGCATGTCCTCTGACGTGGCCGTCACAATATCGCAGGCCATGAAGCCATGGGCCGATGCAGGGATAATTCGTCCCGTCTCCACATCATGAGCCAAAGAAAACTTGATGGATGACGTGACCGCGCCACCCTTTTGCGCAAGGCCGCTTACATCGGAAGATGCCACCTTCAGGCCATCAAGATGGGCAGCGGTGCTGCAAATGGCTGACATCGTCATCACGCCGGTGCCCCCAACACCGGTGATGACCAAATTGTGAATGGGTATCGTCTGCCAGTCTGGGGCGGGTGGGTTTTGAACCAGGGCATCCATATCCAAGGCGCCCATACGCCCCTTCTGTTTGCGAATGCTGGCACCCTCAATGCTTATGAATGAAGGACAGAAGCCCTTGAGGCATGAGGTATCGGTGTTGCACATGGATTGGTTGATGCGGCGTTTGACGCCCAAATCCGTGGCCATGGGCTCAATGGCCACACAATTGGATTGGATGGAACAATCCCCGCAGGCCTCGCAGACATCGGGATGGATATGAATGAGGGCGGGGTCAGGGGCCCTTTTGCCTCGTTTGATGTGGCGACGTTTTTCCGTGGCGCATACCTGGTCATGGATCAACACGCTGACCCCTTCATGGGCCATCATTTCTTCTTGTGCTTCGAGGATGTCATCGCGATGATGCACGGGCACACCAAGGCCCACATGTTTTTCAGGTTGGTCAGAGGTGACAATCACATGACCAACGCCTTCAGCCTTCAATTGCCCAACAATGCTTGCCACGCTTTGTTGTCCATCCACTGCCTGACCACCGGTCATGGCCACGGCATCATTAAAGAGAATTTTGAAACCAATCGTTTCGCCGGAGGCGACCGCCTGACGGATGGCGAGGGTTTGGGAATGAAAATATGTCCCATCGCCGACATTCACCCAGACATAGGATTTCTTCCTGAATGGTGCCGCGCCGATGACGGTCATGCCCTCACCACCCATTTGGGTATATCCTTCGGTGGATTTTCCCTCCTGCAGTTGAACCATGGCATGGCAACCAATGCCTGCCCCCACACGTGCACCTGGCAAAATCTTGGTGCCGGTATTATGTGGACAACCTGAGCAAAAATGCGGGATTCTTGCCGGAAAGATGTTTGCCGTGTTTGCGGGTTGTTGCCTCGCCAAAAAGTTGTCCAGGGCGCTTGCAAGGTTGCCTTTGGCCTTTTGGCCAAGTAGGTGCCGCAGGGCGTGGGCACCATCCATCGCTTCCAATTGCCGGGTTTCTGAGAGAAAGGCTTGGCCCATTTCATCTTTTTTGCCGATGATCGATGGCCGCTTTTTCATGTTGAACAGCAAGTCGCGGATTTGGGGTTCCAGAAAACGACGCTTCGGGTCCAACACCAACACGCGCTTTTTATCGCGCACAAATTCTTCAATGCCCCTTGGTTCTAAGGGCCAGGTGACAGCCACCTTGAACACCGCCAGGGAAGCTTTGGCCAAATCATCCGGTCCAACACGCAATTCGGCAAACAGATCATGGATCAGGGCCATGGCATGGCCCGAGGCGATGACACCCAATTGCGCATCTGCTGGCCCCAAAACCTGTTGGTTGAGCTTGTTGGCGCGGATGTAATCAAGGGCCGCAGGCAAACGTATGTCCCGAAGGCTTTCTTCCACCAGGACACGGTCGGCCAATTGTGGGACCTGCCGACCATTGGGTGTGGCATAGCCTGCTGGGCTGGTCATGGCGTGGATTGCTATTTGCTCCGGCGACACAAGGCCCGAACCATCCATCAATTCTGGGGTGACCGTCATGGCTGCCCAAACGCCTGCATGGCGGGAAAGTGCCCAACCATGAAGCCCCAATTTGACAATGTCATGGACATCCATGGGGCTGAAAACGGGGATTTCCAGATCGGCAAAACTCACATCGGTTTGTGACGCAATGGTGGAGGATTTTGCCCGAGGATCATCACCGCCAATGGCGAGCACACCACCTAGGGGGTCGGTGCCATATATGTTGGCATGCCGCAGCGGATCGCCGGACCGATCAATCCCGGGGGCCTTGGCGTAAAATAACGAAAACACCCCATCATGAAGTCTGTCATGGTCCCGGGCAATTTGCTGGGTACCCCAAGCCATGGTGGCGCCAAGATCTTCGTTCACGGCTGGGCGCACAAGAATATTTAAATCATCCAGGATCTTTTGGGCACGTGCCATCTGCATATCGACGGTGCCCACGGGGCTGCCGCGATAGCCTGTGACAAAACCTGCCGTGTTGCGTCCCTGAGCATGGTCACGGCGACCCTGTTCGATCACAAGCCGAACAAGGGCTTGCGTGCCGGTCATTAACAGGGGGCCTTCATGGGCAGCAAATTTGTCTTCCAACGAAAAGTTCTGCCGCAGGCCCATGAAGCTCTCCCATAAATGACC
>DKOD01000053.1:4631-7005 GCA_002469865.1 Alphaproteobacteria bacterium UBA7371
AATGGGTGGCAGATTGTCCGGAAATGGGCGTTTTTTATAGAAATATCATGATGGAAAAAAACGGATGGGCGAACCCCCGGGGACGAGGGTTGTTGGGGGTCGCCCATCAGTCATCACAAAAGCCTTGTTATATCGGCTATTTGTTCTCAATATTAATGCACTCAGTGCGTTTATACAAGAACTTATAAGGCCTATGTTTTTGGTGGAATTTTGTTGTATGCATGATGCATGCATGAGCAAATTGATGTGATGGGCCTTAGCTTGGCCACCCTGGTTTTTGTCCTCTCCCCGGGTGCCGGTGTGTTGGCTCTTTTGGCCGTGGGTATTCGCCAGGGTTGGCAGGCCGTTTTGTGGCTCGCCACTGGCCTGATTGCTGGCGACATCATTTACCTCATGTTGGCCCTGTTCGGTTTGGGCCTGCTTGGTAGCTTGCTGCCTGATGTTTTGATGGCAACCCGGATTATCGGGGCTGTTTATTTGGTATGGCTTGGCATAATGACTTTCCGGGCGACGCCACCAACGCGGCTGGAAAATGTGAACAAACGGGCGCCGTTAAAGCTTTTGGCTGGCGGCTTTGCCATTTCCATCACCAACCCCAAGGTCGTGCTGTTCTATCTTGGTTTTTTGCCGGCTTTTGTGGCCCTTGATAACATGTCCCTGTCATTGGCCCTGCAGGTGCTCGCGGTGGTGGTGGCAATGTTGTATATGGGCTGTGGGTTTTATGCCTTTGCCAGCCACCAGGTGCGCAATATTCTCACCAATCCTCAACGGGGCGTGTGGGTGCAGCGTGTTTCGGGAAGTTTGATGATGCTTGCCGCCATTTGGATTTTGTATTCGTGACCCCTCAACCACCCAAAAAACCGAATTCTGCAAAAAAGCGGCCAAGCTTGCAGGGGCCAAAAGCCACCAAGTCAACCAACATAAAAACGCCTAAGCAGCTTAAGAAAACCAAAAGATCAAAGCAGAAGCCCGGCCAGCGCCCATGGTGGTCGCGGTTGGTAGGTTGGCTCATCGTTGCTGGCATATGGCTTGTTCTCGCTTTGAGCCTTGTGACTGCTTATTATGCCGTAACCCTTCCAGACACAGACCAACTCACAGACCCCCGTATTCAAGGTTCTGTGCGTATACTTGACCGCAATGGCAATTTCGTTGCCGAACGGGGTCAAAAACACGAGGGAACGGTTACGCCTGATGAAGTGCCGGACCATCTTATCAATGCCATCCTGGCCACCGAGGACCGCAATTTCTTCTATCATCCCGGTTTTGACCCCATTGGTATTGCCCGGGCGGTGGTGACCAACATCAGTGCCGGTGGCGTGGTTCAAGGTGGTTCAACCTTGACCCAGCAATTGGCCAAGGATCTTTTTCTGTCCTCGGAAAAAAGTTTCGAACGTAAGTTCAAAGAATTGCTGTTGGCCGTATGGCTTGAATTGCGGTTTACAAAAGATGAACTTCTCACCTTTTACATCAACCGTGTTTATCTGGGTGGGGGCACCTATGGTTTTCCGGCCGCATCACGTTATTATTTTTCCAAGGATGTTGGCGACCTGGATCTCGGCGAGTCTGCCCTATTGGCTGGCCTCTTGAAGGCCCCATCTCGGTTGTCACCTTTTGCGGATCTTGAGGCCTCACGTGGGCGGATGGCGGTGGTGTTGTTGGCCATGCTTGATGCGGGCCATATCACCGCAGAGCAACGACGTGCCATCATTGCCAACCCACCTGTGCCCCGAAAACTCATTGCCGATGGCTCCAGCTATTTCGTGGATTATGTTCTCGATGAATTATCCACCCTCGCCCGGGCGCCGGATGCGGACATTATTGTGCGCACAAGCTATGACCCACTTATCCAGTCCATGGCCAATAAGGCATTATCCAGCCAATTGGCGCAATCTGGTGATGATGCCTTGCAAGGGGCCATCGTGGTGATGTCCACCAATGGCCAAGTGCAGGCCCTTGTGGGTGGGCGCTCTTATGCCGGTTCATCATTCAACCGGGCCACCCAGGCAAGACGTCAACCTGGTTCTTCTTTCAAGCCTTTTGTTTATGCCACCGCCTTGCAAACAGGCCTGACACCAGAAACCCAGGTGGATGACAGCCAAAAGAATTTTGGCAAATATCGGCCACGCAATTATTCCGGGCGCTATCGCGGTCCGATGACAGCCACTGAAGCTCTTGCCACATCCTCCAATGTGGTCGCGGTGGATTTGGCCCAGCGCAGCGGCATCGACCGCGTGATTGAAACGGCGCAATCATTCGGCCTGCCAGGTCCTTTTAAGCGGGATTTGTCGATTGCTCTTGGATCTTCGGAGGTGCGGCTTTTGGATCTTGTGGGTGCCTATGGCGTTTTTGCCAATGAAGGAAAAAAGCTAGAGCC
>DKOD01000145.1 GCA_002469865.1 Alphaproteobacteria bacterium UBA7371
GCAAACTTCTTCTCGATGCCGGCCTCCCCCTAGCTTTTTTTCGGCAATTGGATGAGTTGCCAAAATTCATAGGCATGGATGACCGTATTGATGCTGCGGCAATGGCTTGGACTGCATGCAGAATAAAACTTGGATGTGCCGTCTTCATTCCTGACAAAGCACCATGCGACGCCCGAGGCCTTTCCATGGCCATCGCTGGCTGATAACAACCAACCATTTGCCAATGGAGTGAATCCAGCGCCCATGCTCAGCAATGACTTGATATTTTTGACCCTCACCATCGCTATCCTTGCCTTTGTGGTGGTGGCAACCATCAGGCCTCTTTTTGGCAAAGACGCGCCGGAAAACAATGAGTTGACGGGTCGCCTGGCCACGCTTCGGGTCCAATATCAAGAAGCCATTGATGAAGAGGAACGACAGCGCTTGCTGGTGACTTTGTCTGAATTGGAAAAACGCCAGGTTGCAACAACAAAGCCAACCAATGGAAGATTGCTGGCCTTGTTGCTGGTGGTCGTGATCCCCCTGGCAAGCTTCGCCACCTACATGGCGGTGGGACGCCCCGATCTGGCAATGTTTGACCCAGAAGATAGCATAAGCCCTGAGGCCCGCGAAATGATCACCATGGCCGAGGAAAAGCTTTCCGAAAACCCTGATGATGCCAATGGTTGGGCAGCCCTGGGCCAAACCTACCTCAATACCGGCCAACCTGAAAAAGCCATCGAAGCCTTGGGTAAGGCTGTGAAGCTTGAGCCCAGCGACGAACATCGCTTATCCCTTGCTGAAGCCCGCTTCACAAGCGCTGGCCTTACCCGGGACGATGAGGCCATGGCCATTCTGGCTGATTTGTTTAAAAGCCAGCCCAACAACCCCCGCATCCGTTTTTATTTGGGCCTACAAGCGGTTCGTGACCGGAAAATGGGGGCGGCTAAGGCCCTTCTGCGTGATATGTTTGCGCCAGCAAACATGATGGAACCCTGGTATGCTGGAACCAAAGCGCGCCTGGAGGCTGAATTATCCCGAATGGGCGCCACCTTGGCAGACCTGAACATCGATGCACCTTCTGGACCCAACCAAGCAGATGTGGCGGCAGCCAATGAGATGAGTGAAGAAGACCGTCAGGCCATGATTGAAGGCATGGTTGCCGGGCTTGCGGCCCAGCTGGAGCAAAACCCCCAGGATGTGCGCGGATGGGTTCGTTTGATCCGATCCTATGACGTGCTCAACCGCAAAAAGGAATTTCTGGATGCCATCGATCGGGCCATGGCGGCAAACCCCGATTCCATCCAGATCCTAATCCTCAAGGCCGCCAGCGAGAAACGAGATGGCAATGGGCTCACCCAGCCGACCCGCGAAAAATTGCTCAAGATACAAAAAACTAGTGATGATAAGGAATTGTTGCAGGTTCTAGACCAGCTTTTGTCATAGGTGCCAACGAAAATTCCGGCCAAATTTTTGGCCCAGCTGAACAATATGCTTGGCCATAAAATAACCCACCATGATGGCCAATGAACCCAAGATATCGCCCACCATCATGGCGCTTGCAAAATCCATATAGCCAGCATCAACGCCAACCACAAAAATTTTCAGAAATGCAATGAACGGCCCATTGAACAAGGTCGTGGCCCCCAAAAACAGCAAGAGGGTACCCCAACCAATTGGCTTGGATGGGTCAGCAGGCACCGGATCGATCCGAAACAACCGCAACAACCAATACCCCAAAACGGGGCTAAGTGTTGAAATCGCTGCGCCCAAAAACAACAGCCAACTGGCAGCTGGATAAACATCGTCAAGGAAATAGCCAGCGGTGAATTGCGCCAAGATCATCACTGGGATGGATGCATAGCGCAAAAGCACAAAGGCCAGCATGCGCACGCCATGGGGCAAAAACAAATAAATCATGTCATAGGGCATGGTGTTAATCTGCGCCCAGAAGATGACAATATAAGCGACGATGAGCAGCAAGCCTATCGCCATGAGAGGCAACATTTCTCTAACCATGGCCATAAAATTCAAAACTGCCTAAGATTGCGGTTCGACGATGGACACATAGGAACGCCGGGCGTCGCTTTCATCCTGGCGGACGGCAATAAACCCAGCTTCTTCCAGAGATTTTAACGACCGGTAAATGGATGCCCGTGAATAGCGCCCGAGCAAATGGCTGTCCAAAACATGTCTGATTGCCACATAGCCCTTGCCATCCAAACCCTGACCAAGAGCGGTTAACACCCGCCGCTCAAGGTCATTCAAATCGCCAAGACCAAGGTCAGATTCCATTTGGTCAAGGGCGTCACGGAGACGAAAAAGATGTGCGAGCTGTTGTTTCACCACGACCTCATGCGATTTGAAAAAGAGAGTCATAAGATACAAGTAAAAATGTCAAAAAGAAACATTACTTCCCACCAACCAGACCTCTATTGATCAGCAGTTCAGCGATTTGCACGGAGTTTAGGGCCGCACCTTTACGCAAATTGTCCGACACGCACCAAAAATTGAGACCATGGGGAACCGTTGGGTCACGCCGAAGGCGAGAAACAAAGGTCGCGTAATCCCCCACGCATTCCACAGGTGTCACATAACCACCGTCTTCGCGCTTATCAATCACCATCAGACCAGGTGATTCCCGAAGAAGATCCCGGGCTTCATCCTCATCGATAGGGTCGTGAAATTCCACATTAACTGACTCGCTGTGGCCCACAAAAACAGGCACGCGCACGCAAGTTGCAGTCACAGCAATATCATCACCCATCATGCGACGGGTCTCTTGCACCATTTTCCATTCTTCCTTGGTGTCCCCATCATCCATGAAGACATCAATATGGGGAATAACGTTGAAGGCAATCTGCTTGGTGAATTTGGTTGATTGCTTGGCATCACCCACAAAAATGGCCCTGGTTTGCTCAAACAATTCGTCCGCACCTTCTTTGCCGGCGCCAGACACCGATTGGTAGGTGGACACCACCACCCGCTTGATCCGATAGCGGTCATGCAGGGGCTTCAAGGCCACCACCATCTGGGCGGTAGAACAATTGGGATTGGCAACAATGTTCTTGCCAGAAAACCCCACCACATCATCGGGGTTTACTTCCGGCACCACCAAAGGAACCTCCGGGTCATACCGCCAGCAGGAGGAATTATCGATCACCACGCAGCCAAACTCAGCAATCTTGGGTGACCAAACTTTCGAAACCTCTGCACCGGCGGACATCAGGCAAAAATCCACCTGAGAAAAATCAAATTGCTCCAAATCTTTGCATTTGAGGGTCCGATCACCAAAGCTTACCTCTTGGCCAAGAGAACGGCGTGACGCGATGGCATAAACCTCATCCACCGGAAAATCCCGTTCGGCCAGAATATTGAGCATCTCCTGGCCCACGTTACCCGTGGCGCCAACAACGGCGATGGAAACTGACATATTGCTACCTTCAAATTAGTTGGTTTAGTCGTTCAATCACGGCATCACCCATGGCAACGGTGCCCACGAGTTGTGTGCCATCCTGGTGAATATCAGGGGTTCTGATCCCGTCATCCAAGCATTTGGACACAGCTGCTTCCAAAAGGTCCGCATCCAAACCAGCATCAAGTGAATAGCGCTGGCACATGGCAAATGACATGATGCAGGCAAGGGGGTTGGCCATGCCAGAACCAGCGATATCCGGCGCAGAACCATGGACGGGTTCATAGAGCGCCTTGCTGCGGCCATGGGCATCTTTGGCGCCAAGGCTTGCGCTTGGAAGCATGCCAAGCGAACCGGTGAGCATGGAGGCTTCATCAGACAGGATGTCGCCAAACAGATTGCCACAAACGATCACATCAAATTGCTTGGGTGCCCGAACGAGCTGCATCGCCACGGCATCGGCATACATATGCTCAAGCGCAACATCCTGATATTCATGGTCATGAACCCACTGGACTTCCTCACGCCACAAAACGCCCGATTCCATCACATTGGCCTTTTCCGAGGAAAGCACGCGGCCGCCTCGTTTTTTGGCCAATTCAAATGCCACGCGCGCCACACGACGGATTTCTGAGGTGGTGTAAACCTCAGTGTTCACGCCCTTTCGTTCACCATTTGCCAATTCACTGATGCCCCTAGGCTCACCGAAATAAACGCCACCGGTGAGTTCCCGGACAATCATAAGGTCGAGACCCTCCACCAATTCGGTTTTGAGGCTGCTGGCCGATGCCAGGGCAGGAAACACAATGGCTGGGCGCAAATTTGCAAATAGGTCCATTTCCTTGCGCAGACGCAATAAGCCCCGTTCCGGCTTCACCGAAAAGTCCAGATTGTCCCATTTTGGGCCACCCACGGCGCCCAACAGGACGGCATCGACATCATGGGCCCGAGCCATGGTGGCATCTGCAAGGGGCTTACCGTGAACATCATAGGCCGCACCGCCCACAAGATCGGTCTGGGTGGAAATATCCGCATTCCTATGCTCATTGAACCAATCAATAATCTTTTGAAATTCGGCCATTACTTCTGGGCCAATGCCGTCACCGGGAAGGATGAGTACTTCATGCTTTGCCA
>DKOD01000132.1:0-4028 GCA_002469865.1 Alphaproteobacteria bacterium UBA7371
TACCATTAATGGCCACAGATTGGCGTACCAGGGCGGCATCAAACCAACCGCAACGACGTTGCCGCCCGGTTACCGTGCCAAATTCATGGCCACGTTCGCCAAGCCGGTGCCCAACCTCATCGAATAATTCCGTTGGGAACGGTCCCTCACCCACCCTGGTGGTATAGGCCTTGGTGATGCCCATCACATAAGAAAGATAGGAGGGCCCAACCGATGCGCCATTGGCAGCCTGGCCAGATACGGTGTTGGAAGAGGTCACAAACGGGTAGGTCCCATGGTCAATATCAAGCAGGGTTCCCTGGGCGCCTTCAAACAGCACCCGATGACCTGCAATCCTTATTTTTTCCATTTCATCCCACAGATTGATCAAATGGGGCGCCAATTCTTGTCCCTTGGCGAGCAATTGACCACGCAGCAAGTCCCGATTAATCGGGTCTGCGCCCAAGCCACGGCGGAGTGGTTCATGATGGGCAAGGAGGCGGTCCAAACGTCCATCCAAGGTTTCTTCATCAAGAAGATCCATCATCCGAATGCCCCGGCGCCCAACCTTATCTTCATAGGCAGGGCCAATACCACGCCCGGTTGTGCCAATTTTTGCCCTTCCGGCCAATTTCTCACGCAGCAGATCCAATTCCCGATGCAATGGCAAAATCAAATGGGCATGGCCAGCAATTTTGAGATGCTCAGCATCAATGACCACGCCTTGGCCACGAATGCGTGCAATTTCATCCAAGAGTGCCCAAGGATCAATCACCACACCATTGCCAATGATGGAACGCTTACCTGGGCGAACAATGCCAGAAGGAAGCAGGGATAATTTGTAGGTCGTGCCGTCAATCACCAAAGTGTGACCTGCATTATGACCACCTTGGAAGCGCACCACCACATCAGCCTTAAGGCTTAACCAATCAACGATTTTGCCTTTGCCTTCGTCGCCCCATTGGGAGCCAACCACCACCACATTCGCCATGAATATTTCCCCAGGGTATTATCCAAAAGAACGGCCCCACGAGCATGGAGCCGAAGGTCTTTTAGCTGGTGACTTCAGGGAAAGAAAGCGCCTCGGCTTGGGTGACCAATTCCAGCGCAGCAACCTTATCCAGAACAGATTGCTCAAGCGGTGAGTCGACACCAAGAAGTGCAATGGCCTCGCCACCATCATTGGAGCGACCAAGATTGAAGCTGGCAATGTTAACACCAGCTTCGCCCAGCACCGTGCCTAGGCGACCAATATGCCCAGGGCGGTCGGTGTTGCTGGTCAACAACATATGGGGGCACAGTTCCGCTTCCATATTGATGTTTTTGATCCGAATGATGCGAGGTTGTCCATCAGCAAAAACCGTGCCGGCCACCGAACGCGTCTGGTTATCGGTTTCCAAGGTAATCTGGATGTAATTGTCAAAGGCCCCGGTTTTTGCCTGACGTGTCTCAGTAAGTTTGATGCCACGATCTTTGATCGCAATAGGTGCTGACACCATATTCACGTCACTCAGTAGTGGCCGTAAAAGCCCCGCCAAGGCTGCGGAGGTAAGCGGCTTTGTGTTCATGTCCGCCACATGGCCGTCATAAATGATCTCCACCTTATGGATGGCGCTTTGTGTGATTTGACCGGCAAAACTACCAAGTTGTTCAGCAAGCGCAATGAAGGGTTTAAGAATCGGCGCTTCTTCGGCTGAAACAGATGGCATATTCAACGCATTGGTGACTGCACCAGACACCAAATAGTCAGACATTTGCTCTGCAACCTGAAGGGCAACTGCCTCCTGGGCTTCGGTGGTGGATGCACCAAGATGCGGCGTGCAAATAACATTCTCCATGCCAAATAACTGATTTTCCGTGGCAGGTTCCACCTCAAACACATCAAGGGCAGCCCCTGCCACATGGCCTGTATCCAGGGCCTCTTTGAGTGCAGTTTCATCGACCAAACCGCCGCGCGCGCAATTGATGATCCTTACACCCTTTTTCATTTTGGCCATGGCTTCGGCACTGATGATGTTTCGGGTTTTGTCGGTGAGGGGCGTGTGCAGGGTGATAAAATCTGCCCGGGCAAAAAGCTCTTCCAACTCCACTTTTTCTACCCCAATTTCCTGGGCACGCTCGGCAGAAAGAAATGGGTCGAATGCCACAACCTTCATTTTCAAACCGATGGCACGGCTGGCAGCAATGGAACCGATATTGCCGCAACCAACAACACCCAACAGCTTATTGGTAAGTTCAACACCCATAAAACGCGATTTCTCCCATTTGCCTGCATGGGTTGATGCATTGGCTTGGGGAACTTGGCGGGCAAGAGCCATCATCATGGCGATGGCATGTTCTGCCGTGGTGGTGGAATTGCCAAAAGGCGTGTTCATGACCACCACACCCTTTTGGCTGGCGGCAGGGATATCAACATTATCAACGCCAATACCAGCGCGGCCAACAACCTTTAGGTTATGTGCCGCCTCCAAAATATCGGCCGTCACCTTGGTGGCAGAACGAATGGCCAAGCCATCATATTCGCCAATCACGGAAAGAAGTTCTTGCTTGTCCATGCCAACTTTGACGTCGACATCAACACCGCGCGAACGAAAAATCTCAGCAGCTTGTGGGGAAAGTTTGTCAGAAATAAGTACCTTAGGCATGGGAGCACCTTTGCATGTTTGATCAATGAATGGGGGTGTTTGCAGGGGCCAAAGCCCCTGCCAAAAGCCTTTAGTCGGCCAAAACTTCTTCAAGCGCCCAGTCAATCCAGGGCAGCAAAGCCTTCACATCATCTGGTTCGACGGTGGCACCGCACCAGATGCGAAGACCCGCAGGGGCATCACGATAGCCGTTGATGTCATAGGCAACATGCTCGGCATCCAGCAAAGATGAAAGTTTTTTGCATATGGCTTTCTGCTCATCTTCGGCCATGGCTTGCACGCGTGCATCGGTGATTTTGATGCATACCGACGTGCAAGATCTTGTGGCAGGATCCTCAGCCAAAAAGGCTATCCGATCATGACCATCAAGCCATGAAGCGATATGGCCAAGAGAGGTTTCTGCGCGATTGACGAGGCCCGGAAGACCACCAATGTCTCGTGACCATGAGAGGGCATCAAGATAATCCTCCACACAGAGCATGGATGGCGTGTTGATGGTTTCGCCCTTGAAAATCCCTTCAATCAGCTTGCCGCCCTTGGTCATCCGGAAAATCTTTGGCATGGGCCAAGATGGGCTGTAGCTTTCAAGACGCTCCACGGCACGTGGGGATAATATCAACATGCCATGCTGAGCCTCACCACCAAGTACTTTTTGCCATGAATAGGTGGTCGCATCGAGTTTGGACCAATCCATCTCCATGGCAAAAACAGCCGAGGTGGCGTCGCAAATGGTCAAACCAACACGATCATCAGGGATAAAGTTCGCATTGGGGACGCGGACACCCGAGGTTGTGCCATTCCAAGTGAAGACCACATCACGGTCAAAATCGACTTGGCCAAGATCCGGCAATTGGCCATAGGGCGCCTCAAACTTGCGCACGTCATCAAGCTTCAGTTGCTTGACCACATCGGTCACCCAGGCTGAGCCAAAGCTCTCCCAAGCAAGGATGTCTAAGCCACGTGCGCCGAGCAATGACCACATGGCCATTTCAATAGCACCAGTGTCGGATGCAGGAACGATGCCGATGCGGTAATCATCAGGCACCCCAAGCATTGAGCGCGTTTCCTCAATGGCCGCTGCTAGGCGGGCCTTGGGATCTTTGGCTCGGTGGGAACGACCAAGGAGGGCTCCTGAAAGGGCCTCTAGGCTCCAACCCGGACGCTTTGCGCACGGGCCAGAAGAAAAATACGGCGAAGTCGGCCGCAACGACGGTTTTGTATCTGGCATATATCCTCCTATCCTTCCAGATAGGTCGCGCACTCGTTGGGGAGGCGTGGCCCACGCACGGCGTTACGCGCAAACAAGCTGCTTGGTCAAACAAAAAGTTATCCAGCCGCGGCAATATCCGCACAAAGTTGGTTGACGAGGCTTGTGATCTCCTCGGCATCATCGCCCTCGGCCAT
>DKOD01000132.1:4416-7467 GCA_002469865.1 Alphaproteobacteria bacterium UBA7371
CCGGCCTCAAGGGAGGTTAATTTTTCTTGAATTTCTGGTTTTTCCAACGGGTTGCCCTTGGTGAAACGAACATTTTTGAGAAGCTGGGGCACGGGTTCAAAAACATGAGCCACCTCACTCAATGGCCTGCCCGTTTCGCGCAAGCTGGTGAGAAGCTGGAGGGCTGCAAGCAAACCATCACCCGTGGTCGCATAATCTGTCATCACCACATGGCCAGATTGTTCCCCGCCAAGATTATAACCTCCCCGTCGCATTTCCTCAACGACATATCGGTCCCCCACCTTGGTTCGGATAAGCCGAATATGTTCCTCGGCCAATCTGCGTTCCAAACCAAGATTGGACATGACCGTGGCCACAACAGCATCACCTGCCAACATGCCCCGACGCTTCCAATCAAGGGCAATGGCCGCCATCAATTGATCCCCATCAACCTCCCGGCCACGCTCGTCAACCAAAATCACCCGATCAGCGTCCCCATCAAGGGCGATGCCCATGTCAGCCCTGGTTTCCAAAACGCGGGATTTAAGCGCGGAAAGTGATGTGCTGCCACAGCCATCATTGATGTTGATGCCATTGGGTTCGGTGCCCAGGGTCACGATCTCAGCACCCAATTCCCACAAAACGGTTGGTGCCACCTTATAGGCAGCGCCATGGGCGCAATCGATGACAATGCGCAAACCTTCAAGAGTCAAATGGCGGGGCAGAGAAGATTTTACCGCCTCAATATACCGGGCGGCGGCATCATCAATGCGCTTGGCTCGGCCGAGATGGGCAGCATCAACCAAATGATCCTCAATGCCACCTTCCATCAAATGCTCAATAGCCAATTCAATATCGTCAGATAATTTAAACCCATCCGGGCCAAAAAGCTTAATTCCATTATCGGCATAGGGGTTATGGGAGGCTGAAATCATGACACCAAGATCCGCCCGCAAGGATCGGGTGAGCATACCCACTGCCGGGGTTGGCACAGGCCCCAGGAGCATCACATCCATACCCACTGACACAAAACCTGATTGCAAAGCGGCCTCGATCATATAGCCAGAAATTCTGGTGTCCTTAGCTATCACCACCCGAGATCGGTGGCCTTTTTTGGCAAAATGCTGGCCGGCGGCAGCGGCAATGGTCATGGCCATTGGGGCGGTCATGTTGCCCCTATTGGCACGCCCGCGGATACCATCTGTCCCAAAATATTTGCGCATATGATGCCCCTATGATGTCGATGCGAACCAAAGATGTTCCATGAAGGCGCGCATTTGTAAACTTTCGCGCCAATCATGAACCCGGAGCATCTGCACAGCTTGTTGTATCGCCAGGCATTGAGCTGCCAAGGATGCAGGAAGTCTGCCCTCAGTATGACCAGCAAAGGGAAGTGTTTTGAACAGAGATTTGCGGGAAACACCCAGCAATATCGGTTGACCAAGACCATGAAAAGCTGGCAGCGCATGCAGAATATCATAATTTTGCTCAAGACTTTTGGCAAAACCTATGCCCGGATCAATCATGATGCGGGCCCTATCATGGCCAGCAGCGACGCATGCCTCAACACGCCCTTGCAAATGGCCCATTATTTCGGGGATTAAATCATCATAATTGGTGAGTTCTTGCATGTTTTTTGGGGTGCCACGGTGGTGCATCAACACCAAATCAACATCCTGCCCCGCCAGCAAAGGCAAGGCATCTGCGTCAAATTCTAGCGCCGACACATCATTGATGATATCAACACCAGCCTCCAGGGCCTTTTCCATGACGGGCGCTTTTCTTGTGTCGACCGATACCTTTGGACCAAGACCCACGGCATGCCTCACCGCTTCTTCAATCCGCCCCCATTCCTCCTGCCAGGTGAGCTCTGTTGCCCCTGGTCTGGTGGATTCTCCACCAATATCCACAACATCAACACCTGCGTCGGCCATCTCATCAAGGGCGTTCAAGGCGGCATGTTGGCCAAAATGCTTGCCACCATCAGAAAAGGAATCTGGGGTAATATTTAAGATGGCCATGATGGCAGTTCGGTTGGGAGAGAGCCCACAAAGATTTGGCCTGGCCCTGGAAAATTTGGCAATAATTTCCTGATCAGCGGCCTTCCCCCCTGCCGCGGTGAGTTTGCCAAAAGCAACATCATTCCGACCAGCAAGAGAATGGCCCTGGCCATCGGCCAGGGCCACATGCGCATGGGCACCATGTATCAGCCCCGTAGGCAACCAAAAAACCATGTCGTTAGGTGGCCTGCGGCTCCATTCCGCCGGACTTGTCATCGCGCTTTTTGCCGCCAGCATGGGGAAGATGGGTCACGGATGTGCCCCCATTATCAGGGCCAGACGGGCTTTGCGGCGGTTCACCATTAAGAACGCGCGCAACTTCAGCCCCGCTGAGGGTTTCATATTCCAGCAAGGCATCGGTCAAAAGATGCAATTGATCAATATGATCGGTAAGCACCTGGCGCGCCTTGGTTTCTGCCACATCAATGATGCGGCGAACTTCCTCATCGATCAGGCGGGCGGTATCTTCCGACATGTGCTGACTGCGCGCCACCGAATGGCCAAGGAAAACTTCTTCTTGGTTTTCGGAATAACGAAGACGACCGAGTTTGTCGCTCATGCCATATTCGGTAACCATGGCACGTGCCATGCCAGTGGCCTGCTGGATGTCGTTGGATGCACCCGTGGTCACTTCTTCCGCACCATAAATGATTTCTTCAGCGACACGCCCACCAAACATCATCGCAAGCCTGGCTTCCATTTCGGATTTCTTCATGCCGTAGCGATCACGCTCCGGCAAATTCATGGTAACCCCCAACGCACGGCCACGAGGAATGATCGTGACCTTGTGCAAGGGATCGTTGCCTTTCACATGCAGGCCCACCAAAGCGTGGCCAGCCTCGTGGTAGGCAGTAAGGCGTTTTTCATCCTCGGTCATGGCCATGGAGCGTCTTTCAGCACCCATGAGCACCTTATCCTTGGCCATTTCAAAATCATTCATGGTGACAAATTTTTTGCCCGCACGTGCAGCCATCAAGGCACCTTCATTGATAAGGTTGGCAAGATCAGCACC
>DKOD01000094.1 GCA_002469865.1 Alphaproteobacteria bacterium UBA7371
TGCTCCATGACACGGTGGAAGACACAGAAACCACCCATCAAGACATACATGAATTATTCGGGAAAGAAATTGGCCTGCTGGTTGATGGGGTTACCAAGCTTGATAAGCTTGAGCTCTCTTCCCCGGATGCCGCCCAGGCTGAAAATTTCCGAAAATTATTCATGGCGATGTCTCAGGATATCCGAGTCTTGCTGGTGAAGCTTGCCGACCGACTTCATAACATGCGCACGCTTCACTTCATTCCTAAGCCTGAAAAACGTGCGCGCATCGCTCAAGAGACCCTCGATCTCTATGCGCCATTGGCAGGGCGTATTGGCATGCAAAATGTTCGAGATGAGCTTGAGGACATTGCTTTTGGCGAAATCAACCGGGAGATGCATGACACCATCACTGCTCGTATTGATCGATTAACCGTTGGCGGCGAAGCCTTGGTGGTGCCTATTTTAACCGAATTGCGGGAATTGCTGGGGCAGTTTGATTTGCCGGGCAAGGTCTATGGCAGAACCAAGAAACCATTTTCCATTTATGCCAAAATGCAACGCCAAGGCATTGGTCTGGAGCAATTATCCGATGTCTTTGCCTGCCGCATCATCACCAATTCGGTGGTTGATTGCTATCAGATCTTAGGTTTGGTTCATACCCGATGGCCGATGGTTCCAGGACGCTTTAAGGATTATATTTCAACGCCAAAACGAAATGGCTACCGGTCTTTGCACACAACCATCGTCGGGCCAGCAAAACAACGTGTTGAGATACAAATAAGAACCGAAGATATGCACGAAATCGCTGAGCGCGGCCTCGCTGCCCACTGGTCATACAAAGATGGTGTGCGCGGTGGTGCCCAATCTGAGGATCTTACCCGTTGGGTTGAGGAATTGGCCCAAATGATTGAGGCGGGGGATTCGGCAGAAGACTTTTTGGAACATACCAGGCTTGAAATGTTCCATGACCAGGTTTTTTGCTTCACGCCTAGGGGGGATGTGATTGGTTTGCCTGCAGGGTCCACACCGCTTGATTTTGCTTATGCTGTTCATACGGAAATTGGCGAGCATGCCGTTGGGGCGAAGGTGAATGGAATTCGGCAACCACTTAATCACGTGCTTGCTAATGCCGATGAAGTGGAAGTCATCCTCTCTGACGCCCAGGCGCCGCAGCGCAGTTGGGAATCCATGGTTATCACCGGCAAGGCAAAAGCTGCCATCAGACGGTATTTTCGTGAAGAAAACCACCAGCAAATGGTGCGCTTTGGCCGGGAATTGCTGGATTCGGGCTTCCGGGATGCGGGTTTCTCCATGACGGGGAAAACACTCTCAAAAATAGCTGAGATGACAGGCCTTACAGCTGATGACGTGCTTCATGAGGTGGGAACGGGCAAATTATCGATCCAGAAGATTTTGACCATGATTTATCCAGACGTGGAGACGCAATTCGCAGTTGGTCAATCTGAGCCTCTTCGGGTTGATCGCACGGGCTTGGTGCCTGGTATTGGCTTGCATTTAAGCCGATGCTGTTTCCCTGTCCCAGGGGACCGCATTGTCGGTGTCCGTAACGACACGGGGCAGGTAAATGTGCATATCATTGATTGCGCCAAGCTCGTGGAACTTGCCCCGATGGCTGACCAATGGCTGGATCTGAGATGGCCCAGCAAGGATATCACGACCCATCATCTGGTCCGCTTGGAGGTTGATTTGGTCAACCAAGTTGGCGCCATGGCATCCTTGACCAAATTACTTGCCCAAATTGGCATCAATATTGATGATTTGGTCTTTCTTCATCGTGATCAGTCTGTCTACAAAATTCGTTTGGACATTGAAGTGAGGGATTTGCGTCAATTGGAACATGTCAAAAATGCAATATCCACATTGGATGAAGTCACAAGGGTTCGTCGGGTACGCGGCGATGAGCAAACCCGAGAGCGGGAAGGGCGGTATTATGGAATTTGAACAAGTAATCAGAGAATTTCGTGAAGCAGGTGCGCTGTTGGAAGGGCATTTTATTTTGTCTTCAGGGCTCCATTCAGATCGCTATCTGCAATGTGCGCGGGTGTTGATGCATCCAGAGCGTGCCGCCCGTCTTTGTGCAGCCTTAGCCCAAAAAATTGCTGATGAGCCCAAGATAGGTGAGATCGATTTGGTGGTGTCGCCGGCCATGGGTGGTGTGGTGGTTGGCTATGAAATGGCAAGGCAATTGAACGTGCCTGGCATGTTTACCGAACGTGTGGATGGGGATTTTGCTTTTCGCAGGGGTTTTGAACTGACCAAAGGTCAAAAGGTGTTGATGGTCGAGGATGTGGTCACCACTGGCAAATCTTCCCGGGAATGTATTGATGTGATCACGCAACAAGGCGGTGATGTGGTGGGGGCATGCTCGCTGGTGGACCGCTCCAACGGAAAAGTTGATTTGGGCGTCGCCTATGTGTCCTTGATCGGCATGGATGTGCCTTCCTATGATCCCGCCAATTTGCCTGGGCATCTTCGTGACATTCCTGCTGTGAAGCCTGGGTCACGACATCTTTCTCGTTAAAGAATAGTGGAAACCACCATTGATGATATGCTTGGTGGAAGGGTGCGCATCAGGCAGCCAGCCAAGGGGTATCGGGTGGGCACTGACGCGGTTCTTCTTGCCGCCACCATTCCCAGCGATGCCCGTGGCACGTTGTTGGACATGGGTTGTGGTGTGGGCATTGTGGGCATCTTGGCACTTTATCGCGCGGCACATCTTCATATGACGGGCATTGAACAAGATGAGGTTATTGCCAATTTGGCCCGACAAAATCTTGATGATAACCAGCTATCAACCCGAGCGGACATCATTCATGGCGACGTCTTTTCTCAATCACCCAAGCTGCAGACCGAGGCTTTTGACCGTGTGGTAACAAATCCGCCTTTTTTTGCGCGCCAACATCATCAATCTGATGATTACCGCAGGCGTGCCAGATCTTTGCCCGATCAACTAACCATCGCCCAATGGGCCTACAGGGCGCTGTTGTTGGTGCGCCATGGTGGCTGGCTGCATATGGTGGTTCCCACACAATATTTGCCTGAGATTGTCACCATGTTGGATGGCCGTGCGGGGGGGATTACATGCATGCCTGTTATGCCCAAGGCCCACCAGCCGGCCAGCCGCATATTATTGGCGGCCCGTCGAAATGCCAAAGCTGCATTTCGTTTGTTGCCACCACTTGTGATGCATAAGGCAGACGGTTCATATAGTGATCAAGCAGAGGCTATCGCCCGGGACGGTGGTATGTTGGAGGATTTTTCGACGCTATGTTGACCAAAATTTTGCTTACGGCGATCATTTTTGTTGCGGCCATGCTGTTCCTATCCTATGGACGTGGGCGCAAAAAAAGGCAGGTTGATCATGCATCCAATGCTGCAGCCGAAGCCACCAGACGGCGCGTTCAAGAGCGTATGAATTTGATGGAATGTCCGGTATGCAAGGACTTTGCTTCTGGTCGTTGCCACCGTGAAGATTGCGGCCTACTTGAACCTCCTCGCGAAGGTCATTAACCCCTTATCATCCGTGCATCGGGCCTCGGTCCGGCTCTTTCATCCAACCCAGCCGGTGATTTATGGCATCTGAAGACAAAACATCATTTCAGGAAATTATCCTGGCTTTATCAACTTTTTGGGCCAAGCAGGGATGCGTTGTCCTGTCCCCCTATGACATGGAGGTTGGGGCAGGAACATTTCATCCGGCAACAACCCTACGCGCATTAGGCCCAAGGCCCTGGTCTGCGGCATACATACAGCCATGCCGCAGACCGGCCGATGGCCGTTATGGCGAGAACCCAAACCGATTGCAGCATTACTATCAGTTTCAAGTGGTCATGAAGCCAAACCCAGAAAATATTCAGGATCTTTACCTGCAATCTTTGCAAGCCATTGGCATCGATCCGGCACGCAATGATATTCGTTTTGTTGAAGATGACTGGGAATCACCAACCCTAGGTGCCTGGGGCCTCGGCTGGGAGGTTTGGTGCAATGGCATGGAGGTTACCCAATTTACGTATTTCCAGCAGGTATGTGGTTTTGATTGTGCACCTGTTACTGGTGAACTGACCTATGGCCTCGAGCGTTTGGCGATGTATGTGCAGGATGTCGATAACGTCTATGATCTTCAATACAACAACGCCAACATGACCTATGGCGATGTGTATTTGCAGAATGAACGGGAATATTCCCGCTTCAATTTTGAGCATGCCGACACATACATGCTTTTGCGTCATTTTGCGGATATGGAAAAAGCCTGCCACGATATTTTGGACCGTGGCTGGGACGGCAAACAGCATCTGATGAGCATGCCAGCCTATGATTATTGCATTAAGGCATCACATCTTTTCAACCTGCTTGATGCACGTGGGGTGATCAGCGTTACTGAGCGGCAAAGCTATATTTTGCGCGTTCGGGAACTTGCCCAAGCATGTGGCAAGGCTTGGTTGTCCACCGATGTCGGGGGTGGACGTGATGACTGACGCCCTCATCGAGCTTTTTGGTGAAGAAATTCCTGCCCGCATGCAAGAAAATGCGGCCCGAAATTTTCAGAAGCTTCTCGCGTCCGCCTTGGCAGAACATGATGTTGCCATCGGTAGTATTAATGTCTTTCATAGCCCCAGGCGGCTTGCAGCAATGGTGAAAGGTTTGCCCCGCAACACAAAGGAAAAAACCGAAGAACGCCGTGGCCCTCGCGTGGGCGCACCAGACAAAGCTTTGGAAGGTTTCTTGAAGTCAGCAGGGTTGGCACGGGTTGAGGATTTGGAAATTCGTGCCACCGAAAAAGGCGACTTTTATTTTGCCAGCCGTTTGCAGCAAGGCCGAGATATGGCGTCATTATTGCCCGAAATTATTGATGATTTGGTGGCGCAATTTCCTTGGCCAGTGACGATGAGGTCAGGTGAAGGTGACCTCAGATGGGTTCGCCCCCTTCATAACATCATGGTTCGTGTTTGGGATGATGATCAGGAATTAGAAACACCCAAAGGACGCCATCATGTTGGCTATGCAAAAGCCACCAAGGGCCATCGGGTTCATGCCCCAGGTGATGTTCAAATAGGCCAT
>DKOD01000106.1 GCA_002469865.1 Alphaproteobacteria bacterium UBA7371
GCGTAAGGAGCGAGCAGATCGATCACCTTGATACCGGTGACAAGAACTTCAGCTTCGGTGGATTGCTCCACAAATGTGGGGGCTTCGCGGTGAATGGGCCAACGTGTTTCCGTTTTGATGTCGCCACGCTCGTCAATGGGATCGCCGGTTACGTTCATGATACGTCCGAGCACTTGCTTACCAACAGGCACCTGGATGGCTTCGCCGGTGTCGCGAACTTCTTGGCCCCGCCTCAATCCCTCGGTGGCATCCATGGCAATAGTACGCACGGTGTTTTCCCCAAGGTGCTGGGCCACCTCAAGAACAAGCCGCTGGCCATTATTATCTGTTTCCAGACTATTGAAAATTGACGGAAGATGCCCCTCGAACTGGACGTCCACAACGGCGCCAATAACCTGGGTAATGCGTCCGGTGATGTTGCTGCTCATGCTCTTGTCATCCCTCTTCGCTAACGGGCCGAAGCCCTGCTTTCAGTTAAAAATTTAAAGCGCCTCGGCGCCGGAAATAATCTCAATCAATTCGTTCGTCACGGCGGCCTGACGGGCTCGGTTGTATTCCAGGGTCAAGCGGTCAATCATGTCGCCCGCATTTCTGGTGGCACTATCCATCGAGGTCATGCGCGCACCCTGCTCGGAGGCAGCATTCTCAAGCAAAGCATTGAAAATGAGGCCAGACACATAACGCGGCAACACCACATCCAGAATTTCTGGAGCACTGGGTTCAAACTCATAAACAGCCCCCTCGCTTGTATCTTCCTCAGGGGCTTCCACAGGCAGCAGCTGAAGGTCGGTGGGCACTTGGGTCATCACCGTTTGATATTGCGCATAGAAAAGACGGGCAATATCAATCTCGCCGGCTTCAAACAATTCCGTCACCTTGGCGCTTACTTGCTGCGCTTCGGTAAAGCCAACCTGGCGTATGTCCCTAAATTCCATATGGTCAATAATCAATTGGCCATGATCCCGGCGTAGCTGATCATATCCCTTTTTGCCAACGGTAAGAATTTTTACTTCTTTCCCCTCAGCTTGCAGATCTGCAATCGCATGGCGTGCCAGCTTCACAATATTGCTGTTAAACCCACCACAAAGGCCACGCTCACCAGTCATCACCACCAGAAGATGGCGTTGATCTGAACCAGTGCCCCCAAACATTGCGGGCACTTCCGACCCGGCATCCATGGCCGCATTCAACCGGCGGATAACCGCAGCAAATTGTTCAGAATAAGGACGCGCTGCCGCCACAGCCACCTCGGCACGACGAAGCTTAGCCGCCGCAACCATTTTCATGGCCTGGGTGATTTTTCTCGTCGATTTGACGCTCGCAATCCTAATTTTGAGCGACTTGAGGCTTGGCATCGGTCAGGCTCCCTAAATCAAGCGAAAGAGGCCACGAAGGTACCAAGCGCGGATTTGAGCTTGTCTTCGATATCGTCGGTCAACTTTCCTTCGGTGCGGATTTGATCAAGCAATGCACCATGATTGCTTCGCAGATCTTCCACCATGGCTTGCTCAAAGCGAACAACATCCTTGGTGGGAATTTCATCAAGGAAACCACGCACGCCGGCATAAATTACCGCCACCTGCTCTTCAACCTTCAAAGGAGAATATTGATTTTGCTTCAAAAGCTCCGTGAGGCGTGCACCCCGGTTCAAAAGCTTCTGGGTTGACGCATCAAGATCAGAACCAAACTGGGCAAAAGCCGCCATCTCACGATACTGGGCCAGCTCCAATTTGATGGAACCAGCAACCTGCTTCATCGCCTTGATTTGGGCGGCCGAACCCACACGAGACACCGACAAGCCGACATTCACCGCAGGACGAACGCCTTGATAGAAAAGTTCCGTTTCGAGGAAGATCTGACCATCGGTGATGGAGATCACGTTGGTTGGAATAAAGGCAGACACGTCGCCAGCTTGGGTCTCAATGATTGGCAATGCCGTCAAAGAACCATTGCCTGCCTCATCACCCATCTTGGCCGCACGTTCGAGAAGCCGCGAGTGGAGATAAAAAACATCCCCAGGGAATGCTTCACGCCCAGGTGGGCGACGTAGGAGCAAGGACATCTGACGATAGGCAACCGCCTGCTTGGTAAGGTCATCAAAGGCGATAAGCGCATGCATGCCGTTATCACGGAAAAATTCGCCCATGGCAGCACCAGCATAGGGGGCCAAATATTGCATCGGGGCAGGATCGGAAGCCGTGGCAGCCACGACAATCGAATATTCCAAAGCGCCACGCTCTTCCAGCGACTTTACAAATTGCGCAACGGTGGAGCGTTTTTGACCAACAGCCACATAGATGCAGTATAGTTTCTTTGACTCATCATCGCCTTCGTTGATTGGCTTCTGGTTCAAGAAGGTATCCAAAACAACGGCGGTCTTGCCCGTCTGACGGTCACCAATGATCAATTCACGCTGGCCACGTCCCACAGGGATAAGCGCGTCAATAGCCTTCAAACCGGTTTGCATCGGCTCATGGACGGATTTGCGCGGGATAATACCAGGTGCCTTCACCTCCACACGTCGGCGCGTCACGTCTTCGATTGGACCTTTGCCATCGATTGGGTTGCCCAAGGCATCGACCACGCGTCCAAGCATGCCGCGACCCACCGGAACATCAACAATGGAACCAGAACGGCGAACCGTGTCGCCTTCACGGATACCAGCATCGGAACCGAAGATCACCACGCCGACATTGTCTTCTTCCAAGTTGAGGGCCATGCCCTTGGTTCCATCGGCGAAATCCACCAGCTCGCCAGCCTCAACATTGTCGAGACCGTAGATACGGGCAATACCGTCACCAACAGACAGAACTTGGCCAACTTCGGCCACCTCTGTTTGTTCACCAAAATTTTTGATTTCTTCTTTAAGAATTGCTGAAATCTCAGCGGCCTGGATATCCATCAGCGTGCCTCTTTCAGGTTACGTTGAAGTTGAGTGAGTTGATTTGCAATCGACGTATCGATCAGTCGGGAGCCCACCTGCACGACCATTCCGCCAAGCAGTTCGGGCTGAACACGTGCCTCAATTCGAACATCACGACCCAGGCTTGCTTTCAATTTTGCCTGGAGCTCGTCGGATTGGGCAGTGGTCAGGGCCACGGCGCTGGTGACTTCCGCAACCGCCTCGTCGCGGAAGCTATCCATCAGCGTCATGAAATCACGGATCATTTTGCGCAAAAGGGTTAAACGCCCCCGCAGGGCAGCATGACCCAAAAACTTAACCGTAAGATCTTGAAAACCGGCTTTCCCGCCCACCTTCGCGACGACATTTGACTTTTTGTCATTGTCAATGGCGGATGAGAGACAGAAAAGGGCAAAGTCGCTGTGATGGTCCAAAAGATCGCGAAGATCTTTTAGGTCAGCCTCTACCTTGTCCAAAAGATTGGCGTCGCGTGCCAACTCGAACAATGCAAACGCATAGCGCCCGCTCGCTCCATGTACGACAGACGTGCTTGCCACCAAACCCTCCGCGGTAACCAGAGGCCCCTCGACAAGCTGCGGGCATATAAACCCAAAACCATCCAGAGACCCATAAGAACATTATTGTGGGAATGAACATCCCAAACCGGATCGAGGAGGGGGTTAGCACAGGGATTTGCGACCGGCAAGCAAGGAAGACCCAACCTTAAGTCGCATCAATAAAAAGATTGAGGATCCACATCCACATCAACACGCGCGCCAGCGGGTGGCTTGACCGGCAAAACCCAGGAGGCAAGTGCGTTTTCAAGGGATTTTCTGTTTTCAGCACGCAGCAAGGCCCGCCAGCGGCTCTGACCACGCAACATGTTCATGGGTGCTGGCACGGGCCCCATCCAACTCGCCCCATCCACCGGCAGCGCCCGTGCTTGACGGGCCATGGCAAAACCAAGTTCTTCAGCATCGCGGGGTTTTGACGACGAAAGCACCAAAGCGGCCATGCGTGTGAAAGGCGGGAGCATGTTTCGTCGGCGGCGATTCTCTTCATCTTGGGCAAAACCCAAAAAATCACCCTCCCCCAAAAAACCAAACAGGCTGTCTTCAGGGCAACTTGTTTGAACAAGCACACGACCTTGGGCACGATGGCGCCCTGCACGACCACCCACTTGATCAAGGGCTTGGTAGAGGCGTTCCCTTGCACGAAAATCGATGGCATCATGATCGGGATCACCATCCACCACGCCAACCATGGTAAGGCCCGGGATATCATGTCCTTTGGCAGCCACCTGCGTGCCCAAAAGAATATTAATTTTTCCCGCATGCATATCACCCCATAAGGCAGCTGCCTTAGCAGGGCTTTGCAACATGTCTGAAGATGCAATCTCGATGCGCATATCTGGAAACAACCCTGCCACCTCTTCGGCAAGGCGCTCGATACCAATGCCATAAAAAGCGGGCAAACCCTCGTGACATTGCGGGCATTTGTCCCAAATGGGCGATGCATGGCCACACCAATGGCAAAGAAGTCGATGCTGACGACGGTGGGGCACCAATCTGACCCCGCAATCTGGGCATGACGGCCTGTGACCACATGACTGACAACTCATTAATGGCGCGTAACCACGCCGATTAAGATAGAGAAGAGCCTGCTCCCCCCGGGCCAAATGTTCCCCGACAGCCGCCACCATTGGGGGGGCGAGACAGTGGCCCGGCTCAACCGGGACATGACGCAAATCAATCATTTCCGGGCGAACAGGCTCATGGCCCATTGCCCTCATGGTAAGGCGATGATGACGCCGCTGTTGCTGGGATCGCACCAAACTTTCCATGCTTGGTGTGGCTGAGCCCAACACCACCGCCACGTCAGCTTGCTGGGCCCTTTTGATGGCAATATCCCGGGCGTGATAATGGGGCGCCTCATCTTGCTTGAAGCTATGGTCATGTTCTTCGTCCACAACCATTAGGCCCAAGTTTGGCATTGGCAGAAGCGAGGCTGAACGAACACCAACCAGCAAAAGTGGTGCCCCAGATTGCACCCGACGCCAAACATGGCTGCGGCGCCCCATGGCAAGCCCGCCATGCCACATCAGAATTGGCGATTCGACATCATCATGGGCAAGCAACATGCCAAAGCGGTCACTAAGGGTTTGGGCAAGCGCAATTTCTGGCACCAAAAACAAAATTTGCCGTCCCTGGGCCAACATGCGTGCAAT
>DKOD01000108.1 GCA_002469865.1 Alphaproteobacteria bacterium UBA7371
TTCTCCATAGAATTATTGTGGTTTGAACCTCATTCATTGGGGAGGGATATTCAAGTGGTGTTTTTGTGCAAGCCATGAACAGTTTCCAACCAACAGATGTTCATGCACAATTAGGCGATCGCTTTTATGCGAAAGTTGATGCTGCGCAATTCGATAACCTGGCGCTTCGACACCGCAATCAACGCGCCTTAACATCCATTGGCCTTGGTCAGGCCAGTGACGCTTTTTTGAAAAAGCACTTTTTGGATTTTGTGCCTTTTGAAGAGAGCTTTCCACAGCCATTGGCATTGGCTTACCATGGCCACCAATTTCGTCATTACAACCCTGATATTGGTGATGGCAGGGGGTTTTTGTTCGCCCAAGCCTATGACCTGCAGGGCCGTCTCTTGGACATGGGCACGAAGGGGTCGGGCCAGACCCCATTTTCGAGGTCTGGCGATGGGCGGCTTACCCTCCAAGGGGGTGTCCGGGAGGTTCTGGCCGCAGGCATGTTGGAGCATCGTGGTGTCTACACAAGCAAAGCTTTGGTGCTCTTTGAAACCACCGATAGGCTTGAGCGCCATGACGAACCATCACCCACCCGGGCAGGGGTTCTCACGCGTCTTAGCCATGGCCATATTCGCATTGGCACGTTTCAGCGGTTGGCTGCGCTTGGTGATGATGAGGCCATTGAAAAACTTGTTCATCATTGTCTTCAATATTATCTCACGGAAACTGATCCATATGATGACGGTGGCAGTGCCAAAGCACTTATGATGTTCCGGAAAGTCACGGCCCGCATGGCATGGTTGGTGGCTGAATGGATGGCTGCAGGCTTTGTTCATGGGGTGCTCAATACCGACAATCTTACCATCACAGCGGAATCATTTGATTATGGCCCGTTTCGTTTCCTGGAGCGTTATGACCCAGGTTTTACAGCTGCCTATTTTGATCATTCTGGTCTTTATGCCTATGCAAGACAGCCTGAGGCAGTAGGCTGGGCTCTTGCGAGGCTTGCTGAATGCCTGATCGGGCAGGCAAGTCAGGATGATTTGCAGGTTGCTCTTGATGGCTTTGCGCCCCTTTATAAGCAAGCTTGGCTCACCCAACATCTCAAGCTTGCAGGACTTGCCCCCAACACCACTGACATTGATGCGCTTGCCTCAGGGCTTTTGGCAAACATCCAAAAGCATGATGGCCCCTTTGTGCATCTCCACGGCCATCTTAGAAAGGAATTCAAGGGTCATGTGGATGTTCGAGAAATTTCTGATTCCCCGCACATGATGATGCCCATGCACCACAAAATTATTGAGGGAATTTGGTCGCCGATTCACCAGCATGATGATTGGCAGAAATACGATGATTTTTTGTCAACACAATTTCAAAAACCATGCGTTTCATTACGTGCTGGAATTGCAGGTGCCCCACCTCAGCATTTGGCCTAGTGCGTCAGGCCAAAGAATATTGCACTAGTCTTCCCACCAAGCGCCCTGGGTAAAGTTAACGATTATTTTATGTGTACCAAAACCATACTGGTTGGATGTCTCGGACCATGTTGACTTGCCAATGGCTTGTTCCACCCCCTAACTTCTGTCCAATCATTTAAAAAGGCATTTTGCATGGCTAAGGCTGGTTGGATTTTATCGTTGATGGGCATTCTTCCTTTTGCCGCTGCATTGGCGGCAATGTTGGTATTGGATGGTGCTGCACCCTTGGCTGCGCAAGGAGTAATGTTGGTTTACGGGGCCATCATCCTTACCTTTTTGGGCGGCATCCATTGGGGAGTGGCCATGCGTCAGGGAACGGCAGCGGATTTGGTAGGCTCTGTGGTGCCAAGTTTCGTCGCATTTGCAGCTATTTACACCGCTGGCAGCACCGGCCTTTTAATCTTGGGGGCAGGCTTTCTAGCGGTTTTGTCGACTGATTGGCGGTACCACACAGCGGGCATGACAGAGAATTGGTTTTGGTTGTTGCGTCGGGTTGTGTCGGCGAGTGTTCTGATCAGCCTGACGATTGCCTATGCTGTTTCGCCGTAACTTTTCCCCTCCTGCATGCATCAGAGCAATAACGAACCTCATCCCAAACTTTTTCCCATTTTTTGCGCCAATCAAATGGGCGCCCACATTGCACGCAGATTTTGCTCGGTAATTCAGATTTTTTCCGCATGCGCGCCATTATTCTTCTCCAAACATATCCATTTGACGGTGGGAGCTTCTTTTTTGACCAGTACGGGCCATTCCTGACTTTTTTGACCCATGTTTGTTTTGGACCTTTTGAGAAACCTCCCTGAATTGTGAGATGCGTCCACGACGCCAGTCAGCAATATTTTTTTTTGCCCTCCGAGCAGCTTCTTCATGATCCATGATGCGCAAGGGATATGTGGTGCCGATATCAAGGCCCACATCCGCCAATTCTATCGGGGAGGCTTTCCAGGGCTCATGCCGCAGCGGGGCTGGAAGAATAGCCAATTCTGGCACCCAACGGGCAATAAATTTCCCTTCTGGGTCTTGGTCCAGTCCCTGCTTTACCGGATTATAGATGCGTAAGGTATTAATACCCGTGGTGCCTGACTGCATTTGGATTTGTGAATAATGGATGCCAGGTTCGTAATCGGAAAATGCCCGTGCCAAATGCAAAGCTGTCCAGCGCCATGGTTGGAACAAATGATAGCTTGCCACGGCGGTGAGCATCGCCCTCATGCGGAAATTCATCCATCCAGTGCTGTTGAGGCAGCGCATGCATGCATCCAGGAAGGGCCATCCAGTTCTCCCCTCTGCCCATGCCAGCCAGTTGGCTTCATGGGCATGCGCATCCCTAAGGCCCTCATATAATGGGTGAAATTCTCTGAATTCTATTTCCGGTTCGCTTTCCAATTTCTGGATGAAGTGGCAATGCCAATGAAGCCTGGAAAGAACCGCTTGTCGGGCTCTTCCTGAAAGAGAACTTTTGGCAATTGATTGGTAAGCCTCGCGCAAGGAGATGGTGCCATAGGCCAAATGCACCGACAAGCGTGAGGAGGAATGCTCCGCCGTGATGGGGCTTGAAATATGTCGATGGTAGGACATTCCCCGCTCTTGCAAGAAACTTGATAATGTTACTTCTGCAGCCTGACGGCTGACCTCTTGAATTGTTTGG
>DKOD01000063.1 GCA_002469865.1 Alphaproteobacteria bacterium UBA7371
GCGCCATTCTCCGTGGATGCCAACCTCCTTCACACATCTTCAGAGGGAAAGGTCCTTGAAGACCCGTCACAACCAGCGCCAGATTATGTGTTCCAACGGACGATTGATCCGGAACAAGCCCCAGATCAATCAGAAGTAATCATTGTTGGTTTCGAAAAGGGTGATGCCGTGGCCATTAACGGCGAGGCCATGAGCCCAGCAACGCTTTTAACCAAGCTCAATGAGCTTGGTGGGCGTCATGGTATTGGCCGCCTAGATCTTGTGGAAAACCGCTTTGTGGGCATGAAAAGCCGCGGCATCTATGAAACGCCCGGCGGCACCATTCTTCTTGCTGCCCACCGGGCCATGGAATCCATCACCTTAGATCGTGGCGCCGCCCACCTCAAAGATGAACTCATGCCACGCTATGCTGAGTTGATTTATAATGGTTTTTGGTGGTCACCCGAAAGGGAGATGCTTCAAGCCTTGATCGACCATTCCCAAGAATTTGTGTCTGGGGAAGTTACCCTCAAGCTGTATAAAGGTGGTGTTCATGTGATGTCCCGCACATCGCCTGTCAGCCTTTATTCCGAGGCCCATGTGACCTTTGAGGAAGATTTTGTCTATGACCAGAAAGATGCGGAAGGATTTATTCAACTCAACGCTCTTCGCCTCAAATTGCTGGCAGCCCGCAAGAAATCATTGCAATAAAATACCCACACCCCATCTATGGGGGTAATGTCATGATCAGCCCCACCAAGTCATTTGCTTAAGGAACAAGCCCATGGAACTAAGTTTTGCTGCCATCCCTTTGATTATCATTGGTTTTGTCATTTTGACAATTTACCGGGGCATCAAGGTGGTCCCGCAATCTGAGGTCTATGTGATCGAACGTTTTGGTCGCTACACCAAAACACTGCAAGCGGGTCTTTCCATCATCATTCCCTATCTTGACCGCGTGGCCCATAAAATTTCTATTCTGGAACGCCTATTGCCGGAATTTACCATCTCCGTGATTACCAGAGACAATGTGGAAGTTCAGGTTGAAACCACCGTATTTTACCGGGTGGTTGACGCATCACGCACCGTGTACCGCATCAGCAATGTTGACCAGGCCATTTTTACCGCGGCCTCCTCCATCGTGCGTTCTGCCGCGGGCAAATTAGAGCTTGATGATCTGCAATCCAGCCGTGAGGCCATGAACCAAGAAATTGCCTCCAATCTTCAATCCGCTGCAGAAATCTGGGGCATTGATATCACCCGCACAGAAATAACCGACATCGTTGTGGATGATCAGACAAAAGGGGCCCAACGCCAGCAATTATTGGCCGAACGCGAGCGTCGGGCCACCATCGCCCGTGCTGAGGGTGAGAAAAGATCTGTTGAGCTTGCCGCCGATGCGACCCTCTACGAAGCCCAAAAGCAGGCCGATGCGGTGCGTATCGAAGCCGATGCCCAAGCTTATGCCGTTGAGGTGCAAGCAAAAGCCGATGCCGAACAAACCCGTCTTTTGGCCGAAGCCATCAATAATGATGGCCAACCAGCCATTGATTTTGAAATCATGAAAAGACAAGTGGTGGCACTTGGACAGCTTGCCTCTGCGGAAAACGCCAAGACCATTGTTGTGCCAAGCAACGTCACTGGTGTTTTGGGAAGTCTGGAAGCACTCATGGAATCGGCAAAAGGGCGCGGTTGATGCTCACGGAATTTTTGTTCATCCCCCATTACTGGGTCATTGCAGGCCTAATATTGGTGGCATTGGAGCTAACCGATGGGTCATTGATTTTCTTTTTGCCCCTTGGGCTTTCATCCCTATTACAGGCTGGCATCATCTACCTGCAGCAAACAGGCATGTTGGGAATGATTATCTATGAAGATTGGTGGGACAACCTCATCGGCCTCGCCATCTTAATGATCCTGATCACCATACTTCTTCGGGTTATTTCCCATTACCGCAGGGCAGATGAACCAAAAGATATCAATGATTATTGATGTTTGTGCTTCTCATGCCATCCGCATGATGGCTGCATCCACCGTGTTTTCCAGGAGGCAAGCGATGGTCATGGGGCCAACCCCACCTGGAACGGGTGTAATCGCACCAGCATGGCCCATTACCTGGTCATAATCGACGTCACCCACCAACCGGCCTTTGCCGCCATCATCAATCCTATTGATGCCCACATCGATCACCGTGGCACCAGGTTTGACCATCCCACCGGAAATAATTTTGGGTCGACCCACCGCAGCAATGAGGATATCCGCATCTAGGCAGGTGGACGTAAGGTCTTTGGTTTTTGAATGGGCGATGGTGACGGTAGCATCCGCCATCAAAAGAAGTTGGGCCATGGGTCGGCCAACAATGGTGGAGCGGCCCACCACCACGGCATGAAGACCTTGTAAATTTTCGTGCACCTCATGAATGAGGTGCATGGCGCCCCGGGGGGTGCAGGGCACAAATCGGGGCATTCCGCTGGCCAAGCGGCCGGCATTATCTGGATGAAAGCCATCAACATCCTTTTCAGCAGCAATGGCTTCCAGCACCAAAGCTGCATCGATGTGATCAGGCAGCGGTAATTGCACCAAGATGCCATCCACATCATCGGCATGATTGAGCGCTCGGATTAAGCGAAGCAATTCATCCTCGCCCACATCAACCCCAAGCCGATGTTCGCGCGATTCAATGCCAGTTTGCCCACATCGACGAATCTTGTTGCGCACATAAACTTGCGACGCAGGATCTTCACCCACCAACACGACCGTCAGGCAGGGGCGGCGTCCATGTTCATCAACAAATGTTGTCACTCTTTGGGCGGTGCGTTCGTCTATACGGGCGCCAAGCGCCTTGCCATCAAGAATGGTTGCCGCCATCTCGGCTCAACCCATGCAAAAGGCTTGGCCACCATATTCCCAGAGCAAATTCTGGGCAAAGCCAAGCAGCAGGAAAAGAATAATGGGTGAGAAATCCAGCCCACCAAAATTAGGCAACACCGACCGAATGGGGGCAATCATGGGTTCGGTCACCGCATAGATGGAACTTGCGATTTGATAAACGAACCTGTTGGACATGTTGATAACATTAAAAGCGGTCAGCCAACTAAGGATCACATTGGCGATAACCAAATAGGTGATGATGGTGATGATGGTCGATATCAGACCAACCAATGCGCACATAAGCAAACCTCAATCAGCAGGCAAAAACAAAAATTAATATTGGCACCATCTCTTGAATGATGCCAGCAGTTCACGCAACCATCTCTTGGGCCAACCACCGGTCCAAGAGATGGTTTAATAATTTCCCATTATGCTCAAAATGGCGCTTGCTTGCCTCCGAGGAATGCTCAGGTTCATGGACCCCATCAATGGTCAAATCTGGTTGGGCCTTATGGTACCAGCGGGCCATAAGTTCAGGAAACATTTCCAGATGAAATTGTATGCCTAAGATGTTTGCACCGGCACTAAAGGCCTGGTTGTTAAAGCGTTGGGAAAAAGCGAGCGTTTCCCCATAATCGCCCAGGTGAATGCCTTCCGAATGCCATTGAAAGACATGGCTTTTGTCAAAACCCATCAGAGACTTGCCCGTCGGTGTGGTCATTATTTCATGATAGCCTATTTCTTTGGCCCCATATTCATGGGGACCAACCTCTCCACCCATGGCACGGGCAAGCAATTGTGCGCCCAAACAAACACCCAAAAAGGGTACTTCCAAGGGCTTGCCAGTGACCAACCAATCAAGCTCACCACGGATAAATTCCAAATGCGTGTCATTGGCCGACATGGGGCCACCGAAAATGACGATACCGTCGAATGGTTCTGTTTCCTCCGGCAAAGGGTCCCCACAGGCATGCCTGCATTTGACCACCTCATAGCCTTTGGAACGAAGGGTTTGGCCTATGCGTCCTGTGGTCGAATGTTCCTGATGCAAGACGCAAAGGATTTTGCCCTTGCTTGCCACCTCATGCCCATTGTCCATGGAAACGTCCCCTGTGTTTGTCTAGGCTATTTCTACAAACACCAGCCCCAACTGAAAAGGGCTCCAACAAGGAGCCCCCTTATATGCGCTGTTTGGTCTCTAACTCAGCCAACGCTTTCTGCGGCGGTAGCTGCGCACATCACGGAATGATTTGCGGCCTTCATCGGACATGCCAAGATAAAATTCCTTCACGTCGGGATTCTCTCGCAATTCTGCAGCCGGCCCATCCATCACAATGCGTCCAGATTCAAGAATATAACCATAATGGGCATAACGAAGAGCAACATTGGTGTTTTGCTCGGCCAATAAGAAGGAGACGTTTTCCTTTTCATTAAGCTGCTTCACAATTTCAAAAATCTCTTCCACCAATTGCGGCGCAAGACCCATGGAGGGTTCGTCCAACAAGACGGTTTCAGGACGTGACATTAAGGCCCGTCCAATGGCGCACATCTGCTGCTCACCCCCAGAGGTATAGCCAGCCTGGCTCTTTCGACGCTCCTTCAAGCGGGGAAAATACCCATAAACCATGTCCAAATCAGCACTCACGGCACCGCGGCCATCGCCGCGGGTAAAGGCGCCTGTCATGAGGTTTTCTTCCACCGTCAAATGGCCAAAACAATGGCGGCCTTCCATGACCTGGATGACCCCTGTTTTCACAAGATCAGATGGGTTAAGATCTTCAATCGCATCGCCGCGATATTTAATGCTTCCCTTGGTCACCTCACCACGCTCGGATTTGAGCAAGTTTGAGATAGCCTTCAAGGTTGTTGTTTTGCCCGCCCCATTACCCCCAAGAAGCGCTGTGATACCGCCCTTTGGCACCGTGAGGCTTACCCCTTTTAGCACCAAGATGACGTGGTTGTAGATCACCTCGATGTTGTTCACCTCAAGGAGGTTTTCAGTATCAGTCCCTGCTTGTGTCATTTTGTTTTTCCGTTTGTTCCAGGTTCCGGGCAATACTGGCCGCCCCTCATTGGGGCGACCAGAAATTGTTTGAACTTAGTTCACGCAGGATGGCGTGACGCCAGATTCCTTAGCAAATGCCATGGAATCTTGATCAACCAACGGCTGAATAATGTCCTGATCGGACTGGATATTCGCGTCGATGATGGACCATTTGCCTGCAGCAGCATCCCACTGAGACATGTTCACGATGCCATTTCCGCCATGGTTCTGGCAGGACACCTCAAACTCTGGCAGGAAGTTTTCCATGCCAAGGCTTTTCATCAGGGCGTTATCCACCTTCAGCGCTTCCATACCGTCGCGCATCATGGAAGCGTTGATCTTCTTCGTGCCATGGATTTTTTGGGCATTTTTGATGGCTTCCACGGTCAACATGGCTTCCATTATGCCTGCATTGTAAAGACGGTCCCCAACCATGTTGCCTGCGCCAGCAGCTTTGCCAGCATCAACAACAAACTTTTTGATGTCATTATAGATTGGGAAATCATCATTCACCGCAAAAAAGGCGAGTGACTTATAGCCATTGGCCTTTTCGGCAGCAGGCATAACGTCATTTTCAGAGCCTGACCACCAGACGCCAATGAAATTTTCCATTGGATAGCGGATGTTGGCAGCTTCCTGAATAGCAACCTGGTTCATGATGCCCCAGCCCCACATAAGGACATAATCAGGACGGTCACGACGGATCTGAAGCCACTGAGACTTCTGTTCCTGACCAGGATGGTCAACAGCCAACGTGCTCAACGCAAAGCCATGCTTCTTGGCAAGCAATTCCAGGGTTCTGATCGGTTCCTTACCATAAGCAGAATTGTGATAAAGCAAGGTGACCTTTTTGCCCTTAATATCCTTATCATTAAGGTTCAAAAGGTGGGTGATGGCACCAGAAGCACCGTCCCAATAATTGGTGGGATAGTTGAACACCCAGTTAAAAACCTCACCGTTTTTGGCGGATGTTCTGCCAAGACCCGGTGTGTGGATTGGGATATTGTCAGCGGTAATTTTTGGAATGAGCTG
The DNA here is from genome assembly GCA_002469865.1 of Alphaproteobacteria bacterium UBA7371. Lineage (GTDB taxonomy): Bacteria > Pseudomonadota > Alphaproteobacteria > UBA8317 > UBA8317 > UBA8317. The sequence goes on from DKOD01000063.1 coordinate 5,927, forward strand.
GTAGGTGATACCTGTGGAACGTGGGTGGAATACCAACGCGCCTTCACCTTTAATTGCCTCATAACATTCCACACCTTTTTCGGTGTTGTAGGCGGTTTCACATTCAATGATGCGGATTTTTTCACCACCAACGCCACCATCACGTTCATTGATGAGGGTCATGTAGTCAGAAAATCCATCGGCCCAGGGAATACCATTGGCGGCATATGGCCCAGTCCGGTAGGTCAGCGATGGCACAACAAGCTCTGCCAAGGCTGGCGCAGCAGCGGTGACGGTCACCGCGGCAGCGATAGCAAGTTTCTTCAAGTTCATGTCGACCTCCCTTAGTTAACGACATTTTGCACCGCAAATTTTCGCGGATGCTCTTTGGTGGCCTGCCCTTAATAAGGGAACGGCCAAAGACGAAGTTTCTGTTTTGTAACATTCCAAAGCCTTGCCAAACCATGGGGCTCAGCAATGAGAAACACCATGATCAACAAACCAACAATAATAAAATTGAGATGCTCGGCAATGTCTGTTGGCCAATCAAGCTGACCGACAAGGATGTTCTTCAACAAAACCGGCAGGAGCACCATAAAGGCAGCACCAATGAAGGAGCCAAAGATCGAGCCAAGACCGCCAATAATGATCATGAACAGAACAATGAATGATTTTTGGATGCCAAAAACCTCGGTCACCTCCACGGCTCCCAGATAAACGCCAAAGAACAAGGCACCAGAGACACCAATAAAGAATGAACTTACGGCGAAAGCAGTGAGCTTGGTGGTCAAGGGATTCACGCCAATGATTTCAGCGGCAATATCCATGTCGCGGATGGCCATCCAACTGCGGCCAATGCGGCCACGCGTAAGATTTTTTGCAACCCAGGCAAGGATGAACACAAAGAAGAGACAAAACAGATACCTGGCTTCAGGCGTTGCTTCAGCACCAGTAATATTAAAACCAAAGACCTCTCGGGTCGGGGCATTAATCTGACCAGTGGCCGAATAATTGTAAAACCATCCCACCTTATTAAACAGCCAGATGAGAAAGAACTGTGCTGCGAGGGTGGCAACAGCCAGGTAAAAACCCTTGATCCGCAATGATGGCAGGCCAAAAACAACCCCCACACCGGCGGTCACAACACCAGAAAGCAACACAACAATGATCATGTTAAGTTCAGGAAAAGCCACCATGATTTTGTAACATGCAAAAGCACCCACCGCCATGAAGGCGCCCGTGCCCAGGCTCACCTGGCCGCAATAGCCAGTAAGAATGTTCAGCCCCAATGCCGCAATCGCATAAATCAGGAAGGGCAGGAATACCGCACCTGCCCAATAATCATTGATCATGAAGGGCACAACCAACAGGGCGATGACCAGCATGGCAACATGGATGACTTTGTCAGCAGCAATGGGGAAGGATGAGTTATCCTTTGCATAGCTTGTTTTGAATTCTCCGGACTCGCGGTAAAACATCCGTCACACCCTCTCAATGATTTTTTCGCCAAACAGACCCTGTGGCCGGAAGACCAAGAACAGGAGGGCGAGCACAAAGGCAAACCAATTCTCGGTGGCACCACCAATCATTGGCCCAATACTAAATTCAAACAATTTCTCACCAACACCCACGATTAGGCCCCCAACAATAGCACCTGGGATGGAGGTCAAACCGCCAAGAAACAGCACTGGCAGAGCTTTCAGGGCAATGAGGGAAAGCGAAAATTGGACCCCAGATTTGGAGCCCCACATGATTCCAGCCACCAAGGCAACGAAACCAGCAATGGTCCAGACCAAAACCCAAATGGTACGCAGGGAAATCCCCACGGATACGGCTGCTTGGTGGTCATCAGCCACGGCACGCAATGCGCGTCCATATTTGGTATATTGGGAGAATAAAGTCAGGGCGACCACAAGCCCCAGGGCAATCAATGTCGCATAGATATCGAGCA
>DKOD01000101.1 GCA_002469865.1 Alphaproteobacteria bacterium UBA7371
ATATCGATGGCTTTGCCCATAAGTTTCGGGTGGCAGGCCCTTATGGCTGCGCGCAGACGTCTTTTGGCCCTATTCCTGGCCACGGCATTGCCAATCTTCTTGCTTGCGGTGATGCCAATTCGTGGCCACCCAATATCGTTTCGGTCAAAACGCAAAACAAAGGCGGCACGCACATGCTTGCCGCCCTTATTGAGTTTTACAAAATCAGATCGCTTGGTAAGCGTTTCAGGCGCTTTGATCATGCGCCTGCTCAAGCCCAGACCTTAGGCGGACAGACGCTTGCGGCCAAGGAGGCGGCGACGCGCCAAAATTTTCCGGCCATTTTTGGTGGCCATGCGGCTGCGAAAACCATGACGGCGCTTGCGAACGAGGCGGCTTGGCTGAAATGTACGTTTCATGAGAATACTCTCTCTTTAATTAAGTCGGCAGCAACCATGGGCAGCGCCGTTGTTCAAACTGTCTGAAGCTGGGTGATTTACGCAGGCGGCCCTGCCTTGTCAAGGAATAGGCCATTGGATGGCCTCCAGACATGGCACGAGGTTTGCCGGGCGCAAACCTTGTGAATAGAGCCCATAAGATAGGCTTGCATGGATGGAATGCCCCAGCCATCTGGCTGCGATCCGTTCATCAATACCGGCATTTTCAAGTTTGGTGGCCACCGACACCCGAAAGGAGTGAAAAGCTTTGCGGCGATCCATGCTGATGTTTTGTTTGATCCTGGTAAAGCGTTTCGACAACACACGCTCACCCAAGCGTTCCTTATCCCAATTGGAATAGGCGCACATAACAATAGGCGCCATGGGTATGATACGTTGCCTATTGGTGGTTTTTGTCTCGGGCAAATGAAGGCAGGCCATATTGTCTTTCAACACCATTTGGCAGCGGGATATCCCTTGCGTGGATGAACCAGTATAGGCACCCAACATGATACCAGCCAGCAAAGCAGAATCCTTGGCGGCAAGGGACATCAATTGAAGATATTCGTCATCAGTCCAAGGCAGAAAGCTGCCAAAACCTTTTTTGGCAGGTTTAATTCTGTGGTGTCGGAACAAAGCCGGATCAAGTCCAGCATGATCAAGCAGGCCAGTCCATGCCGCCTGCATTTTGCCAAGGGATTTAAGCGCGTAGCGCTCAGACATGATCATCAGGAATTGTTTTGCCCCATAGCGCGTGACTTCGTCCATGGAGGAAAAATGCCTGCAAAAATAATCAAGTGCCAGTCTGTATTCCCTCAAGGTTCCTGGGCTCACATCAAGATGATCCAGAAATTCCTTACTGAGTTCGTGGGGGCTTTTGGTTTTGGGTGGCATATGGTTCATGTTTTTTATGTGGGGTGTTGGCCGAATAACCCGACGCGCCAAGGTTATGGTCAGGCATTGAGCCAATCTGCTAAGCTTGGTGCATGAACGAGTTATCACCCCAGAAACATATTTGGCTTTGCGCCTATGCGACCTCGCGCAAGGAATTTTTGCTCGTGGAAGAAGGCAAAAAGTCAGGGCATGACATCTATTGCCCATGGTATTTTCGGACCATCAAGCATGCCCGCAAAACCACCACCGAGAAGCGGCCTGTTTTTCCACGCTATGTTTTTGTTTGCGCCGATGAACGCGAAGGCTGGTCTTGGTTAAGGGGGCTGCGGGGGTTTGAACGTTTGGTAGGTGGTTATCTGTCGCCCTGGCGCACGCCACAAAGCTTCATCGATTACATGAAGGCCTGTGAGGATGACACCGGTTGCGTCAGCAAACTAACCCCATCATTTGCTTCTGGGACCATGGTGGTCATCACCGATGGTCCATTTAAAGGCCTTCCTGCACGTGTTCATGATGTTCCCGATGCCGACCGCGTCCAAGTCTTGGTGGAGATGTTTGGGCGTGAGCATCGGGTGGAGGTGCAGGGCATCTATCTGCAAAAGACATAATTGGTTTGCTTTGTCGCATGACATGAAATCCTGCAAATTCAATGACGTCACAGAAGTGTCACTTTGGTATGTTGATTAATAAGTAACGTTGTAATTTGGTGATTCGTGATGACCATTCAGTTTCAACCCCCCAGTTTGGAAGCAAGCCCGGCGCTTGTGCTCAATGCGGACTTTCGGCCGCTTTCCTATTTTCCACTATCGCTATGGTCGTGGCAGGATGCGGTGAAAGCAGTATTCTTAGAACGGGTAAATATTGTTTCTGAATATGAAAGAGAAATTAATTCACCGTCATTCAGCATGAGGCTGCCTTCGGTTGTTTCGCTAAAGGAATATATCAAGCCAGCTGACAAGCCGGCTTTCACACGTTTTAACGTATTTTTGCGGGATGGGTTTGCCTGCCAATATTGTGGGTCGCCTGATGATCTTACATTTGATCACCTCATTCCACGTTCCAAAGGTGGTCTTACCACTTGGGAAAATGTAACCACGGCTTGTTCGCCCTGTAATCTCCGCAAATCGGATAAGTTGGCTGAAGATATTGGCATGCTGCCTAGGCATCGTCCTGCGGCCCCATCTGTCTTCCACCTGCAAAAAATGGGCCGCCGTTTCCCACCCAACCACCTCCATGAAAGCTGGCTCGATTATCTATATTGGGACGCTGAGTTGGAAGCATAACAACCCGTTTGGTGTTTAAGGCCCTTTCATTTACCGATTTTGCGTTGTTGGTTGTTTCCGCTATGAAGAATTCGTGGTCCCGTAGCTCAGTAGGATAGAGCGACGGATTCCTAATCCGTAGGTCACAGGTTCGAATCCTGTCGGGATCACCACCACAACAGCCCCTACCAACTTGGTTGCGACGGTTGGTGATGGTCAGGTTTCTGTTGCGTTTACGGCG
>DKOD01000165.1:0-6595 GCA_002469865.1 Alphaproteobacteria bacterium UBA7371
CATCCATCGAAGCAGCCTTTGATGGTTGCGGTGTCCAAAGGCTAACACCTTCGAGCATCATGAAAGGGAAGCCACTAGGCTTCCCTTTTTTCTTAAGCAACCTTATTGCGTCCTTTGCCTGCCGGCCTTGGCTTGCTTGTTTTTGCCCTCCAAGGCCCCCCCTTGCCAGCATTTTGACTACCTTTCTGGCCTTGATTTGAACCAGAATTTGCACCGGAATTTTGACCAGGTTTCCTTGATTTGCCCGGGCCAAAATGGCTAGGCTTTCCAGCGCCCTCTGGTCTTCTTCTGCGGTTGGATCTTGGTGCAGTTTTGTCACTCTTTTGTTCTGGGGCATTGGGGTCCATCAATCGTTGTATGTCCCGCAAGGCCTTACGGTCGTCATTGCCCACCAAATTAAGAGCCATTCCTTGCTTGCCATTTCTGCCCGTACGTCCGATCCGATGGATATAATCTTCCGCAGCACGCGGTAAATTGTAATTGATGACCTGGTGGATATGGGGAACGTCAAGGCCTCGTGCAGCAACATCAGTGGCCACAAGAACACGGAATTTGGAGCGGCGTAGTCCTGCGATCACACGCTCACGTTTGGTTTGGCGAAGATCACCATGGATGGCTGCTGCACTTATGCCGGCGCCTTCAAGCCTACGGGCTAATTTTTCCGTGGCAAACTTACTGTTCATGAACACAATTGCTGTGTCCTCATGGGCGCCCAAGACCTCCACAAGTCGGTCAAATTTTTCATTTTCATTCAAGAACACATGTTCTTGTTGAATGTTTTCTGAAACGGAATTTACGTCATCAGTTTTTATATATTCATGGTTTTTTAAGTAACTCGCTGAGAGTTTTTGAATATTTTTTGGCAAGGTTGCCGAGAATAATAGCGTTTGACGTTCCTTGGGCACATGGCCAAAGATGTGTGCAATTGGCTCTGCAAAACCCATGTCCAACATTCGGTCGGTCTCATCAAGAACAACATAATTGCTGTGTGACAAATCAATGGTTCCACGTTCGAGGTGGTCAATGATCCGTCCCGGTGTGCCAACAATAATGCGTGGGCTTTGGGCCAATTCCTTGATTTGGCGCTGCATGCTTGCACCACCAATCACCACTGCAGATCGTATCTTTGACTTTGCGCCCAAAAATTTACGTATATGGTCATGAACCTGTGCTGCAAGTTCGCGCGTCGGTGTGATGATCAAGCCATGACAATTGCCGTCATTGAGGATCTTGGCCAGCATGGGTATGGCGAACGCGCCGGTTTTGCCTGTGCCGGTTTGGGCGGAGGCAAGAACATCGCGGCCCTGTAAAACCAGTGGAATAGCTTGTTGTTGGACGGGTGTTGGCTTGTCAAAGCCGATGGCAATTAATTTATGGATCAGGTTCTCTGGCAGATCAAAAGCCAAAAAACCGTTTTGTTCCGCAGCATCACCCGATGCTGGGAGAGAATGAAGTTCCTGGGTCACGAATTTTCCTTGTTCGTTTCAAAGCTGACATACCCCCCAGTCAACATAACCAGGGCAAACTCAGAACAAACAGCAAGGACAGGTTTTACTCTGGCCGCGCCAGGAGGGGACCAATTGGCCCGCCTTATTTGGCGTGAGTCTTCATCAGAAGTTGTGTGACATAACCGATTTTTGCCTTTTTGGCAATTAAGCCACTGGCCGGATCTATGGAGGGGCTTATCATTACGCCCATGAGAATAGTTCATTTTATTTTTGGCGACCAACTGATGGCCTCCCACCCCTTGTTGCGTGGTTATGATCCATCATGCCACCGGGTGGCCATGGGGGAGGTGGTCGGTGAGGCCAGCAGGCCACCCATGCACAAAAAAAAATTGGTGCTGTTTTTTTCAGCCATGAGGCACTTTCAGAACATGCTTCTGAACAGTGGTGTCGATTGCGAATATGTGCGCATCACGGAGCCCCATGTCCCAGAGACTTTCGCGCAACGCCTCACCCAATTGCATGACAAAGAACAGTTTCAACGCCTCGTCATCATGAGGCCTGGTGATGTGCGTGTGCAAAAGGAAGTGGAGGTCTGGGCATCGCATCATGATGTCCATCTTGAAGTTGTTGAGGATGAACATTTCTTTGCAACCCCAGGGGATTTTGCATCATTTGCTTCGGAGCGAAAATCCGTTTTGTTGGAGCATTTTTACCGACGATTGCGCAAGAAATTTGATATTCTTATGGATGGTGACCAACCATTGGGGGGACAATGGAATTTTGACCATGACAACAGAAAGTCATTTGGTAAGGCTGGTCCACCATTGATAGCTTCACCCATAGTTTTCTCACCTGACGACATCACAAAAGAAGTCATGCAAGAAGTTGAGGATAAGTTTTCAAGCCATCCGGGAAGCACCAATAATTTTGACTATCCTGTGACCCAAGCTGACGCCCAGCGCGCTCTTGATGATTTCCTGAACCACCGATTGATGGATTATGGCACCTACCAAGATGCCATGGCCATTGGCCATGCGTATTTGTTCCATGCACGAATATCTGCGGTGATGAACCTTCATCTTCTAGACCCTAGGGCATGCATAGCCGGGGCCGTTTCAAGACTTGAGCAAGGGGCCCCTCTCAATGCGGTGGAAGGGTTTGTTCGGCAGGTTTTGGGTTGGCGCGAATTTGTTCGTGGCGTGTATTTTCACAACATGCCAGAATATTTATCCGCCAATGAATTGGAGGCCCATGAGGACATCCCCGCAGGGCTTTGGGGTGGTGATACACCCATGCGCTGCGTCTCAGAATCCATGACCCATGTTTTGGATCATTCCTATACCCACCATATCGAACGTTTGATGGTGCTGGGTCTTTACGGTCTCCTTTATGGGGTGGCGCCTGACAAGATGCATGATTGGCATATGGCCATGTATGCCGATGCCATTGATTGGGTGTCCGCGCCTAATGTCATCGGCATGAGCCAATATGCTGATGGAGGCTATCTGGCCTCCAAACCCTATTGTGCCAGTGGTGCCTATATCGACCGAATGAGCGATTATTGTAAGAATTGCGAATTTAACCCCAAGCAGGCCATCGGGCCAACAGCTTGTCCCATGACAACACTTTATTGGGATTTTTTGCTTAAGCATGAAGCAAGGTTAAAACCCAACAACCGAATGGGTATGCAGCTGAAAAACCTTGCGCGCAAATCCGATGACGATCGTGCAATCATTGCCAAACAGGCTGATGATTGGCGCGCCCGTTCTGTCTGATCAATTGCCGTTGACTGGGCCTGTGAAGAATGCTTCCACGGCGGCCCAGCAAAGATATATTGGAAAGAGAAAGATAATCATCAAAATAGCAACCACCGGTTGCCGCTGGAATGTTTTGATGACGCCTTTGATGAGCAACACCAACAAAATAACGCAAACCAAAAGAAGCACAAGGATTGTGGTTGTTGATGTCATGAATTGATGGTCTCCCAACTGGTGCTTGATTGTTTTGGTATGAAGGCTATTTTTTAATCATCAAAATGGGCGCCTTCGCAATCATTTTGGGTAAAAGCTCTTTGTTTCACTTGAATTGTCTGTGCGTTTTTTGACACAGTCAATTTATGGCCGTTTTTGTTACGGCTAACGCCATACTTGAGGGAGATTTGGCTCATGAACATGAAAACACTAATGGCTGCAACCATTGCAGCTGCGACCCTGGGAACTGCTGCTACTGCCGCCACACTCGATGAAGTGCGTAGCCGTGGCAAGCTTAACTGCATTATTAATACCGGCCTTGCTGGTTTTGCTGCCCCTGATGATAAGGGCAATTGGATGGGTTTTGACGTTGATTTTTGCCGCGCCGTTGCTGCCGCAGCGCTCGGTGATGCCGACGCGGTAAACTACGTGACAGCCACCGGCAAAACACGTTTTACCAAACTCCGTTCTGGTGAGGGTGAAGTTCTTTCACGCAACACCACATGGACCTTTTCACGTGATGTTGACCTTCAACAAACCTTCATTGGTGTGAATTATTATGACGGTCAGGGTTTCATTGTGAAAAAGGATCTTGGCGTCACATCTGCCAAGGAACTTGATGGTGCCTCCATTTGCATTCAGACCGGCACCACCACCGAGCTGAACTTGGCTGAATATTTTGCCCGCAACAACATGCAGTATAACCCAGTGCCTATCGAAACAAATGCAGAAGCCCGTGAAAATTACCTCGCAGGCCGTTGCGATGGCTACACCACTGACGCTTCTGGTTTGTATGCAACCCGTTCAACATTTGATGACGCCGATAATCATGTGATCCTGCCTGAGATTATTTCAAAGGAACCATTGGGTCCTGTCGTGCGCCATGGGGATGATCAGTGGGCCGATGTTGTGAGCTGGACACTCAAAGCACTTGTGTCTGCTGAAGAGCTTGGCCTTACCGCTGAAAATGTTAAAGGAATCGCCGAGAAAGGCTCCAATAACCCAGAGGTAAACCGTCTTCTTGGCAAAGAGCCACTCCAGGGCCTAGAGGCCGCCGGTTTGGAAGCTGATTGGGCTGTCAATGTGATTGCTGCTGTGGGCAATTATGGTGAAATTTTCGAGCGCAACCTCGGAGAGAAGACACCGCTTGGCATCAACCGTGGCCTGAACAATCTTTATACCAATGGTGGTCTGCATTACGCACCACCTGTGCGTTAATTGTTCTAAAATCAATATTTTGGATACCCCCTTGGCCTCGCCATGGGGGTATTCCGTTTCACCTTGGGCATTTTGGGGCCACCAATAATGAGTGTAGTGACCAAGAGTAACCCTTTGATGAATGCTTGGCAGGATGAAAAAATCCGTCATGTCATCATCCAGGTTTTTGTTATCCTGGCGGTGTTTGCCAGCATTGCTTGGCTGGTCGGAAATGTGATCAGCAATTTTGCCCAGCTCAACAAAACCTTTGGTTTTGATTTTCTGCAATTGCCTGCTGGTTATGACATCAACCAAACCCTTATTGAATATAACAACCGTGACACACATTTGCGCGCAGGCGTTGTGGGTTTGCTTAACACGTTCTTGGTGGCCATTATTGGTATTATTTTGGCAACGATTTTGGGCGTTGTTCTGGGAATATTGCGCCTGTCCAAAAACTGGCTCGCCCGCAATGTGACCTATTGGTATGTTGAATTTTCGCGCAATGTTCCGATTTTGCTGCAAATTCTGCTTTGGCATGGGATTTTAGTGAACGCCATGCCGTCTCCCAAGCAGGCCCATAATTTTGGTGATTTGGCATTTTTGTCCAACCGAGGTCTCTACCTACCAAGCCCCGAGCCTGGGGTTGGTTTTTCTTGGGTGTATTTGGCGGTAATTATTGGCCTGGTGGCAAGCTTTTTATGGGTTTCTTTTGCCCGCCGTCGCCAAGAAGAAACAGGCCAAATTCTGCCACGTTTTTTGCCCTGTGTTGGCTTTGTCATTGGTTTACCTTTGTTGGTGTTCTTGGCCCTGGGCTCGCCCATGACGTTCAGCATTCCAGCATTAAAAGGCTTTAATTTTCGTGGTGGGGTAACAGTGTCCCCGGAATTGGTCGCCCTGACTTTTGCCTTGTCGATTTACACAGCAGCATTCATCGCAGAAATTGTGCGTTCCGGCATTTTGGCCATTAACAAAGGCCAACGTGAAGCAGCTGAGTCTCTTGGTCTTCGCCCCAACCGGGTGATGAACTTGGTAATTCTGCCCCAGGCAAGGCGGGTGATTATTCCGCCATTGACCTCCCAATATCTTAACCTGACCAAAAATTCCTCCCTAGCGATTGCCATTGGTTACATGGATTTGGTGGCAACCCTTGGTGGTATAACGCTGAACCAAACTGGCCGAGAGATCGAAGCCATGATGCTGGTGATGATGGTTTATCTTGTGATCTCGTTAACCATTTCTGCTTTCATGAACTGGTATAACAGCCAGACAAAATTGGTGGAACGTTGATATGAGTGATCAGACCTCAGGTCATTATCCGCCGGGTCAATATCCTGACCTGCCACCACCCCCTGGCACCACAGGTGCCTTGGGATGGATTCGGAACAACTTCTTTTCGTCCATCACCAACACCATTTTGACCATTCTTTTTGCGTATTTGGTGTATTTGCTGGTGGCTGGTGCAGGCGATTGGATGGTTCTTTCAGCTGTTTTTGATGCTGACAGCAGAACAGCATGTCGCGCCATTGATGATGGTGCCTGTTGGGCGGTGATCACCCGCCGAATTGGCCAATTTGTGTATGGTTTTTATCCCGACGCCGAGCGTTGGCGGCCCAATTTGGCCTTTTTGCTGCTGTTTGTGGCGGCGGCGCCATTGCTGTATCCAGATCTTCCAGGACGCAAATATTTGCTATGGTTTTCTTTGATTTACCCGGTCGTGGCATTTTTCCTCATTGTGGGTGGAATCTTTGGCCTTCCGGTTGTTGAAACCTCCACATTTGGCGGTTTCATGTTGACCATGATCGTGGGCATCACCGGCATCACTGCGTCATTGCCTTTGGGCATTTTGTTGGCCCTTGGGCGACAATCCAACCTTTTGTCGGTGCGGGTAATTTCCGTTTCATTTATTGAATTCATGCGTGGTGTGCCCCTCATCACCCTTTTGTTTGTGGCATCCACCATGCTCAATTATTTCTTACC
>DKOD01000165.1:6926-11466 GCA_002469865.1 Alphaproteobacteria bacterium UBA7371
CCCGGCACAGACTTTAATCTTCTCGTGCGGGTGTTGATCATGGTGACCTTCTTCGCTGCTGCTTATATTGCGGAGGTGATCCGAGGAGGCATTCAGGCAATTCCAAACGGGCAATATGAGGCAGCCGATGCCTTGGCGTTATCCTATTGGCAAAAAACCAGATTGGTAACGCTTCCCCAGGCGCTCAAAATTTCCATTCCTGGAATCATGAACACCTTCATTGGCCTTTATAAGGACACCACATTGGTGGTTGTGATTGGTTTGCTTGATCCCTTGGGTATTGGCCGGGCATCCCTGGCTGACAGCAATTGGAATGGTCTCTCCACAGAAGCCTATCTTTTCGTCGCTTTGTTTTTCTTTGTCAGCTGTTTCATCATGTCACGTTATTCCCTGTGGCTGGAGCGTCGCCTGGCACGTAGCAATCATTAAGGGGGGATTATGGCCGCTCAAATCGCATCCAAAACCCAGAAAGACCAAAAAGTTATTACCATTTCCAACATGCATAAATGGTATGGTGAGTTTCATGTGCTGAAAAACATAAATTTGGAGGTGTTTTCCGGCGAACGTATTGTGATTTGCGGCCCTTCTGGTTCGGGCAAATCAACCTTGATCCGTTGCATCAACCGCCTGGAACAGCATCAAAAGGGCGATATTATTGTTAATGATGTGGAATTGTCGGGGAATCTGAAGAACCTTGAACTTGTCCGTCGTGATGTTGGCATGGTGTTTCAATCCTTTAATTTGTTTCCCCATTTGACCGTCCAGGAAAACTGCACCCTGGCCCCGATTTGGGTGAAGAAAATGCCCCGGCGTGAAGCTGAAGAACTGGCGATGGAATATCTTGAGCGTGTTAAGATTCCAGATCAGGCATTCAAATATCCAGGCCAATTGTCAGGTGGCCAACAGCAACGTGTGGCTATCGCCCGAGCTCTTTGCATGCGCCCCAAGATTATGTTGTTCGACGAGCCGACTTCAGCGCTTGACCCAGAGATGATCAAGGAGGTTCTCGACACCATGATTGAGCTGGCCGAGACCGGCATGACCATGTTGGTGGTCACCCATGAGATGGGCTTTGCCCAGCGTGTTGCTGACCGGGTGGTGTTCATGGATGGTGGTGAGATCATCGAGCAAAATGAGCCAGAGGCCTTTTTCTCCAACCCTGAAAACGAACGAACCAAGCTCTTCTTGCAACAGATCCTTAACCATTAAGGTCTTGCTTTGTGGGCTTGCTACATTTGCCGTTGATATCTGTTATCGATAGGTGCCATCCCATTTTTCTGGGGCTTTCAGACGACCATGTTCGTCCAATTCTGGGCGATTGGTTTCAAACATATTCTCGCTACCGATCACGGCATAATCCATGTAACCGCAACGGGCCAGTGGCCGTGCCTTTCGTGTGTCGAAGCGGCCATCGGTGATAAAGTCATCATTGATATAGGTGCCCACAACTTGAGCCAAAATGACAAAATTACCTGTTTTTTTATCCCGGTTGGCACCTGGCAGGTCAATAATTTGATATAATTTGCATTCAAATGCTGCCGGTGATTCCGCCACAAAGGGAGCGTCAACAAATTTGCCCATTTGGGGCGTCGCGCCGGTTAGGGCAAATTCATCAATTTCTGGTCCCGATGCAACTGAGGATCCATTCATATGATCAAACAAAGCTTCCGTTGCTAGGGACACGGTAAACACGCCGGTTTCTTCAATATTGGCCATGGTATCTTTCAGGCCATTAGAGCCGATCGTTACATAATAGGGGCGGTCTGCGACCGCATTGAAGTAGCTATAAGGCGCAAGATTGAGGGTGCCATTGCTTGCCTTGCTGCCAACCCACCCAATGGGGCGGGGTGTGACAATAGCTTTAAATGGATCATGGGGTAGGCCGTGTTCATTCTTTAATGTGTCGTAATGCATGATGGCGTTTCCAAATTTGTTGTCGTTGCTATGGTCATGATCGTAGGTTGACGGATCATGAAGGGAAGCTTTTGAAAAGTCTATGTGCACAAACATGAATGGGGGATTGAATGAGGCTTGGCATTGATCTTGGTGGCACCAAGATTTCCTGGATGCTGGAGGATGGTTCCAAGGTTGTTTCTCATGAGCGTGTGCCAACACCTCAGGATTATGAGGGGCTGTGTGCCCTCATCAAGCAAATTGTTGTGGCCGCAGACCAGCTGCTTGGTACGAGGGTTTTGGTTGGGATAGGTATTCCAGGCTCTGTTTCGCCAAATACAGGCCTCATTCGTAATGCCAATACCAATTACTTAAATGACAAAAATCTTGTTCGGGATTTGGCAGATCTTCTTGGTCGCAACATAACAATTGCCAATGATGCCAATTGCCTGGCCCTATCGGAAGCCGTGGATGGTGCAGGTGCAGGCGCGCATCTGGTGTTCGCAGTCATTCTTGGCACTGGTTGTGGTGGTGGATTGGCTATTGGCGGTAAGGTTTGGGAAGGTCATGGTGGTGTTGCGGGGGAGTGGGGTCATAATGCCCTCACAAGACTAGATGGTTTTGAACAGCAAACAGCTCCTTGCTGGTGCGGGCGCTATTTTTGCCATGAATTATTTCTTTCCGGAACAGGGTTAGAACGAACTCATTTTCGATTGCATGGTGAAGCGTCTTCCGGCCGTGAGATTTTTCTAAGAGCCCATCAACCAGATGCCCAGGAAACAATCCAACGTTATGTTGATCAGCTTGCCAGGGGCCTATCATCGGTGGTTAATGTGCTTGACCCTGAAGTGATCATCCTGGGGGGTGGCTTATCCAAGCAGCCACTGCTTTATGAGCTATTGCCCAAAGCCATGGATCACTATGTGTTTTCTGATGGTCATGATGTCCCCATTCTGCCAGCTTACCATGGTGATGACAGCGGTGTCCGCGGGGCTCTTTGGCTTACCCCGTCGTGTTATTAAGTCATTTTACGTTGCTGAATTGTCCTTGTTTGACATTTTTTGCTGGGCCGCCCGTTGGGCTGGTCAGCCCCAATATCGGGGAAACGGAGAACCATAAAAGGCCATCAAGAAAACTGGGTTCGAAGGGATCGTGATGCATGCCTGGCAAAAGCCACCAGAACAATCGCAATTTTTTGATGTTGCCGTTAGGTGGGGGATGGTCGATCGGTCCTTTTTTCACCTATCCCAGGGTGTGTTTTTCATGGGTCCAAATCCGTTTTATCTCCTAAAAACACGAAGCTTGCCGGCCAAAGTGTTGGCGTTGTCATGGGGTCCCAGTCAGCCAGCCCCCTAAAGCCCATCGGGCAAGGAACCCATGAATATATTGGCAAATGAGGTTTTGGGTGTCTGTGTTTTTTGGCAACAAGACCCCAACAAACATCTATGAAATAGTTGAATTTGTTTGTTTATAATTGGCGCATGACACGTTGCGGGTATGGGATGGTGATGCCGGCGGAATCAAATTCTTCCTTGGTTTTCTTGATCATGTCGAAATGAACATCCCAATAATCATCGCTTGTGGTCCAAAGCCTCATGACGATGTCCACCGAAGATTCACCCAGATTGGCAACCAAAATTTGGGGTTTCGGATCCTTTTTGATCCTTACTTCATTATCGATCATGGCCTGCAACACCCTCATCGCCATGCCAATATCATCTTCATAGGCGATGCCCACGGTGAGGTCCACGCGTCTTGTGTTGTGGTGGGAATAATTTTTGATTGTGCTTGCCCACACATTACCATTGGGCACAAAGATCTGAACATTTTGAACCGTGGCCAATTCTGTGGACATAAGCCCGATATGTTTGACCGTGCCTCCTACGCCACCCACTTCAACATATTGCCCAACTTTCATGGGGCGAAACAGGATCAACATGATGCCTGCGGCCACGTGGGAGAGGGTGCCTTGAAGAGCAAGGCCGATGGCGAGGCCTGCCGCGCCCAAGGCGGCCAATAGGCTGGCAGTGGCAAAACCAAGTTGGTTGAGGATGGCAACAACCAACAAAATTTTGATGCCAATACGCGTGGCCATGGCCAAAAAATAAGCCAGGCTAGCATCAAATTCGTTTTTGAGTAATTGTGATTCCAGCCTTTTGGCGATGATGGTTGCGGCACGTAACCCTACAATCAAGATGACCACGGCAACCAGGATGCTGGCGCCAAAATGGACCATCATATCCATGCCTTGATTGATGAGCGTTTGCAGGGTTTCGGTGGATAGATTCATGGCGCCGCTCCAATATGTTTCATGGGCTAGCTAACTAACGGCAATTGACCATCACGACAATTAGCTTTTTTCTGCCAAGGCCTTCTTAATATCCTGGCGCAAGGGTTTGCTTTGGGGTGCAAAATTGGGTGCGTAGCCTTTGATGGCCCGGCCATCGCGACC
This sequence comes from Alphaproteobacteria bacterium UBA7371, assembly GCA_002469865.1. Classification (GTDB taxonomy): domain Bacteria; phylum Pseudomonadota; class Alphaproteobacteria; order UBA8317; family UBA8317; genus UBA8317. The sequence continues at coordinate 11,272 of DKOD01000165.1, forward strand.
AATGAGGATTTTATGGAAGTTCCATATGGGTGATCCACCACGGCCAAGTTCTTCAGAAGTCCAGCGGTAAAATGGATGGGTTCGGTCGGATTCCTTCACATGGGACTTTGTGGTCATGGGAAAATCAATGCCAAAGGTAACCTCACAAAATTCCTTCACGCCTTCGTTATTGAGCGGTTCTTGGGAAAAATCATC
>DKOD01000165.1:11860-12246 GCA_002469865.1 Alphaproteobacteria bacterium UBA7371
CCCTCATATTGGGATGTGAAACCACAGCGCGATGCGGTGTTAACCACCAACACCACCTTGCCGCGATAGGCACTTAATTCCAGCATGCCACCTTCAATGGCGTCGAAAGAAAAATCATAGGCAGATTTGGCCATCACACACATCGGTAGGCTCAAGGCCATGAACAAAGAAACAAGACGCATGGGACGCACCCCCCAAAATATATCCACAATGTTTAAGAATTAATGCCAGCTTGGGTCAGGACAAGTGATCGGGCCTCAAAAGGTAAGAGGATGCAGCCATGTCTTTTTTCATGTTGGGCCAATAAGGCGTATCTGGCATCCAACTGGGTTAATTCTACTATGGTGGGCATGGGTTTGCCCAATTGCTGATGCAATTCACACAAA
>DKOD01000147.1 GCA_002469865.1 Alphaproteobacteria bacterium UBA7371
GGAGAAATATGGTCGGTGGTGATGGAATCGCCAAATAAGCCAAGAATACGGGCATTCTCGATGGGTTCCACGGATGGTTCATCACCCAGCCCGTCAAAGAATGGTGGGTTCTGCACGTAGGTGGAGGACATGTCCCAGGTGTAGGTTTTGCCTTCTGGGGCTTGCACGGCCTGCCAGCGCTCATTGCCGGCAAAGACATCAGAATATTTGGAGGTAAAGGCATCTCTGTTCACGCTGCTTCGCATCAGGTCGGCCACTTCTGCCGAGCTTGGCCAGATATCCTTTAAGGTGATTTCCTCCCCATCATCGCTGACGCCCAGGGGCTCGTTGGTGATGTCGATATCCATGCGGCCAGCAATGGCATAGGCCACAACCAAGGGTGGGGATGCAAGATAATTGGCTTTCACCAATGGGTTCACGCGGCCTTCAAAATTGCGGTTGCCAGAAAGCACTGAGCAGGCCACCAAGTCACCCTTGGTCACGGCCTCCGCCACGTCTTCAGGAAGTGGTCCGGAATTGCCAATGCAGGTGGTGCAGCCATAGCCAACGGTTTGGAACCCTAGGCCATCAAGATCCTCCTGAAGGCCAGAGCTGGTCAAATAGCCAGTCACCACCTGGGAGCCAGGAGCGAGGGATGTTTTGACCCAAGGCTTCACATCAAGACCAAGTGCCCTTGCTTTGCGGGCGACAAGGCCAGCAGCAATCAACACGCTGGGGTTGGAGGTGTTGGTGCAGGAGGTGATGGCGGCGATCACCACGGCACCATGGGAGATTGTTGCGTCTTGGCCTGGGATTTGAACTTGCGGCTTGTCATCGCGCTTGAATTCTGAGCTCAGGCTTTCACCAAAAGCATGTCCAGCATCTTGCAAATTGACACGGTCTTGGGGGCGCTTGGGGCCTGCAAGGCTCGCCACCACGCTGGTCATGTCCAATTCCAGAACATCGGTGAAGACGGGCTCCACAGATGTGTCGTTCCAGAGCCCTTGTTCCTTGGCATAGGCTTCCACCAAGGCAATGCGGGCTTCTTCACGTCCGGATTTGCGCAGGTAGTTGATGGTTTCCGCATCGATAGGAAAGAAGCCGCAGGTTGCCCCATATTCCGGCGCCATATTGGCGATCGTTGCCCGATCTTCTAGCGACATGTTGTCGAGACCTGGGCCAAAAAACTCAACAAATTTGCCAACGACACCATAAGAGCGGAGCATTTGGGTGATGGTCAGCACCAGGTCCGTGGCGGTGACGCCTTCGTTAATCTTGCCGGTAAGGCGGACACCAATGACATCCGGCACAAGCATGGATACTGGCTGGCCAAGCATGGCGGCCTCGGCTTCGATGCCACCAACACCCCAACCCAACACACCAAGGCCGTTCACCATGGTGGTGTGGGAGTCGGTGCCCACAAGCGTGTCTGGATAGGCCACTTCGCGGCCATTCTCATCGCGGGTCCAAACCGTTTGGGCAAGATATTCCAAGTTCACCTGGTGGCAGATGCCTGTTCCAGGCGGCACCACACGGAAATTGTCAAAGGCCTTCTGGCCCCAGCGCAAAAAGGAATAACGTTCGCCATTGCGCTCATATTCCACATCCTCATTGCGCGTCATCGCATCATGGCTGGCGAAATAATCAACCATGACGGAATGGTCGATGACCAGATCCACAGGCGCAAGAGGGTTGATTTTTTCAGGATCAGCGCCTTGCTTGGACACGGCATCGCGCATGGCTGCCAAGTCAACAACGGCTGGAACGCCGGTAAAGTCTTGCATCAAAACGCGGGCTGGGCGGTAGGCGATTTCCTGGTTGGTGGCGCGGTTGTTGACCCAACCAGCGAGGGTGTCGATGTCGGAGGTGGTGACAGTTTTACCATCTTCGAAGCGCGCCAGATTTTCCAAAAGCACCTTCAAGGATTTTGGCATGCGGGCCAGGTCGTGGCCTTTGGCCTCGAGATCTTTCAAGCGAAAATAGTCATAGCTACGCCCAGCAGCTTCGATGGTGTTACGAAGCCCCATTTGGTCATTCCCAAATATTTTATTGGTCGTCATGATCACTCCTTTTCGATCACCAGGAGCCGGTGCCACGAACGGGCCGGCTATTGTCCAGTAAACCCTTGTGGAATAAGCTTTTCTCCACCTTGCGGTTTGCCGAACTCCTTAAATATGACATGAGGAATGATGTCCACCATTTCTACGCCAGATCCTATCCCTACTTCTGGATTACATGTCCGTCGCATTTGCGTGGCCCGGGCGGGTAATTTGGTGATTGATCAGCAAGACCTTCATTTGACGCCTGGTTCGGGCATGATTCTGCGTGGGCCCAATGGCCGTGGCAAATCGACCCTTCTCCGGGCATTGTCGGGCCTTCTGCCTCTCACGTCGGGGGACGTGTTGATTGATGGCGAAAACATGATGGTTGGGGACCGTGTGGAATCAGGCAGGCATGTTGTTTATTTGGGCCATTCTTTGGGCTTAAAGCCTGCCTTAACGGCCCTTGAATGGCTCGCTGCGCATATCAGAATGGACGGCCGGCAGGTTGTTGAGGATGACATGCTTGATGCCCTAGAGCTGGTGGGTTTGGGGCCACGGGCCGATGACCCGATCCAGGGTTTTTCCGCAGGCCAACGCCAGCGTTTAGCACTGGCGCGCATCGTGGTCATGGATCGGCCCATCTGGTTGTTGGATGAACCGACCGTGGGGCTAGATGTCGCGTCGGTGGCGTTGTTTTCCAAGCTGGTGGCCGCCCACCTTCAAAAGGGGGGCATGATGCTTGCCGCCACCCATATTGATTTCGGCTTCGACGCGGAGATTCTTGATCTTGGAGGCAGGCCATGAAGAGGTTTTTGGGCTTGCTCGCGCGCGAGTTGCAGCTTCATCAACCCCTCTCTGGTGGCAACATGGTGCCGCTGTCATTTTTTGTCATAACGGTGATTTTGGTGCCCTTTGGGGTTGGGCCAGAGCCAGGAATATTGACGCGCATTGCTGGCGGGACCGTCTGGGTGGCGGCGCTTCTGGCGGTGTTATTGACCCTTGACCGTTTGTACCAGGCTGACCGTGATGATGGTTCTCTTGATCATTTGGTGATGTCTGGCTTGCCTTTGGAATTGTTGGTCCTGGCCAAATGCATCGCCCATTGGCTTGCCTTTACCCTGCCCGTGATCATCATGGCCCCCTTGATGGGCTTGTTGCTTCAACTGCCCCTTGAGGGGCATGTGGCTCTGGTGTTGGGCCTATTGGTGGGAAGCCCAGCCCTGACCTTTTTGGGTTCAGCGGGCGCCGCCCTGGTGGTGTCCATACGACGTGGCGGCCTGTTGCTCGCCTTGCTTGTGTTGCCGCTTTATATTCCTGTGTTGATTTTTGGTGCTTCAGCCGTGGAAGCATCCTTACTAAATAGGTCCATGTCTGACCCTTTGATGCTGCTCACTGCGTTCAGCTTACTATCCGCCTTCATTGGCGTGGTGGGTAGCTCTTTGGCTTTAAGACTGGAATTATCATGATGTTTTTTTCTTCCCATCCTGATCTTGCTGGAAATTTCGCCCATATAGGTCTTAAGAGAATATGTTTGCCCATGAATCGAGGATTTCAGCATGAACACACGTAGCCATGAAGCGCTGGTTGTCGGGTCCGGCATCGCCGGCGTTACCGCCGCTTACTACCTTGCCAAGCGTGGTTATGCGGTAACCATTATTGACCGTCAGCGTCATGCGGCCATGGAGACATCCTATGCCAATGGTGGGCAAATTTCTGTGTGCAATGCTGAGGTTTGGACCAGGGCCAAGACCGTCCGACAAGGCATCCAATGGATGTTTGACGCCAATGCCCCTTTGTTGATGAACCCAACGCCATCCATGGCAAAATTTCGTTGGATGGCGGGCTTTTTGGCAGCTGCATTTACTGGAAAATATTTGCCCAACACCCTCAAAACCATTGAGTTGGGCCTGCGTTCCAGGGATGCCATGCGCCAAATCATGGATGGTGAAAACATTGATTACGACCAAAGCGATTGTGGAATTCTTCATATTTACCGCAACCAGAAAGCCTTGGATCATGCGGTCAAAATGTCAGAACTCATGCAGGAGCATGGTCTGGAGCGTAAGGTCGTGGATGTGGACCAAATCATGCAAATCGAGCCCGGTCTTCATGGCGCCAGGGATCAGCTCCTTGGTGGCACCTACACAGAGAATGATTTCACCGGAGACATTCACAAATTCTGCCGGGAGCTTCTGGAGAGGATGGTGGCCCGGGGTGAGGTGGAATTTCTGCGCGGGCGCGAAGTTATACGGGCCGATGAACAGGGAAGCCACGTGGATGTTGACGTGGAGACGGCCCGTGGTGAGCGGGAATTTCACAAGGCAAAAATTGTCGTGGTCGCTGCTGGCGCAGAATCCAGCAGGCGTTTTGATGCCCTGCGCCGCTACCATGTCTATCCGGTCAAGGGTTATTCCATCACCGTGGAAGTTCCACCCCATCAGCTCCATGCCATGCCACGGGTGAGTTTGCTGGATGATGAGCGTAAGTTGGTGTCCTCCACCTTGGGCAACCGTTTTCGGGTGGCAGGCACGGCCGAGATTAACGGCTGGAACAGGGATATCCGTGAGGACCGGATCAAGCCATTGCTTACCTGGGTGAATGAATTGTTTCCTGAACTGGATACGGAAATAGTCATGCGTTGGGCTTGCCTGCGTCCCATGACGCCAACCATGATGCCAGCACCCTATGCGGTGACGCGTCGCATCTACGCCCATACAGGCCATGGGCATTTGGGTTGGACCTTATGTGCCGCCACCGGGGAAGATTTGGCCGAGGCTGTTCAGAAGTCTCATCAACCCCTCTATGCCTGACATGGTGGCCCAAATCCGTTGAAGGCCTTGCCAAGCAGGGGGCCTTATACCTAACTCTACATCTATGTTTGGACTCGCCAACCCTCGCCGTTTTATGTCCTTTACGGATTATGCGCTTCCTATTGCGACGGCGTTGACCGTGGTGCTGACAATTGTGGGGCTTTATTGGGGCTTGGTCTTGGCGCCGGAAGACTACCAACAGGGTGACACGGTTCGCATCATGTTCGTGCATGTGCCCGCTGCCTGGATGGCCATGGCCTGCTACCTCGTGATTGCGGTGGCAAGCCTTTGTTCCCTAATCTGGCGACATCCCCTGGCTGACATGGCAGCCAGGCAGACCGCCCCCGTAGGCGCCGCTTTTACCGCACTGGCCCTGATCACGGGTTCGCTTTGGGGTGCGCCCATGTGGGGCACATGGTGGGTTTGGGACGCACGACTCACATCGGTGTTGGTGCTGTTTTTTTTGTATCTTGGCTACATGGCGCTCTGGGCATCATTCGAGGACCGCGCCCGGGCTGCCCGGGCTGCAGCGGTCTTGGCCCTCATAGGCGCCATCAATTTGCCGATCATCAAATTTTCCGTGGATTGGTGGAACACGCTCCATCAAGCCGCCAGCGTGTCTCGTTTCGATGGTCCGGCCATCCATGAATCCATCCTCATCCCACTTTTGATCATGGCAACGGCTTTTAAGGCCTATTATGCTATGGTGCTGATGCTGCGCATGCGCACGGATATCATGGAGCGAAAAATAGATGCCTTGCGTGCCGGTCGTGCCAGGGAGCAGGTGGTCTGATGGCAGAATTTTTGGCCATGGGCGGCTATGGTTTTTATGTTTGGTCCTCCTATGGCGTGGTGGCTTTTGTGTTGGCTTATGTCGCGTTTAGTTCCTGGCGTGGTTATGGCCGTCGGCGCCGCGAATTGGACAACCAGGAGCGCCGAAGCCAACGTCGGAAAACATCATGATTTATGTGGTGGGAGGCCTAACGGCTGTTTTTCTGCTGCTTGGTGTCTTAACCCTGACCATGCTGCGTAATCGGGTGCGCTTTGCCCCCCTCATGTTTTTGCTGGCATTCATCAGCGCATCCTTGGGCGGTTTGTTCCTTTGGGAGGCCAGCGAGGTCCCCTCACCCCTGATTGGCCGTCCATTGCCGGAATTTTCCTTGACCCCCGTGGGTGGTGGTGCGCCCATCACCCAAGAATATTTTGCCGATGGCAAAGTTCGGGTTATCAATGTCTGGGCGAGCTGGTGCACACCATGCCGGGTGGAACATGGGATGCTCATGGCCATGAGAGCGCAGGGCATCGAGATCATTGGTTTAAATTACAAAGATGATCCAGAAAAATCCGCTGCCTTTCTGGGTGAGCTTGGCGACCCATTTGTGGCAAACCTCGAAGACCCAAGGGGTCGGACGGCAATTGATTTGGGCGTCTATGGCGTTCCAGAAAGTTTCGTCATCGATGGTGAAGGCCGCATTGCCCATAAGCATATTGGGCCGATTTTGGACATGCAATTGCCGGATTTTTTGGCCAAGATTGACAGCATCAAGCAAGCCAAGGCCAAGTAATTAGCCATTTTTATGGAGGCTGCTCTCAGGCGTGGCATAGCGCTTGAGAAGGCTGATTTGGCTGAGGGCAAACACAAAGGCTGCAGGCACCAGAACCGCAAATTTAAAAGTTACCCAGCCATCGTCACTCAGGTTTCGCCAGGCGATTTCATTGGCAACAGCCGAGGCCACGAAAAACATGGCCCAACGCCAACTCAGCAATTCCCAACCGCGTTTTTTAAGATCGAGGCTGTTGCCCACAATTTCTTTGATCAATGGTCTGCCCTGCCATTGGCTGGCGGCCACCAACACGGCCAACACCAAGTTCACCACTGTTGGTTTCATTTTAAAAATGGCCTCATCATTCAGCAGTAGGCTCAGCACCCCAATGGGAATCACCAGGGCAGCAATCAATAAGGTAATGGGTTTCGGCCGCTGACCAATGGCAAAGGTCCATGCCAACGTGGCGATGGTGAGTATCGTAAATACCATGGTGGCCAGCATGATGGGCCGCATAAGGCCAGTGCCTTCTTCCGGGGCAAAGAAATACGTCAACAAAAAGCCCAGAAGTGGACCATATTCCCTGATCAGTGCGGTGGTTTTCTCATTCATGATCTTCTCCATGACGATGCAGCCCCACCAAGGCACGGGCAAAGGGCAGGGCGGAAAAATTTTGCAAATCTTCTAAGGCTTCTCCCACGCCAATGGCATGGATGGGTAGGCCAAATTTCTGGGCAAGGGCCACCACCACCCCACCACGCGCTGAGCCATCAAGCTTGGTGACCACCAGGCCGGTTACACCTGCAATATTTCCAAATGCTTCTGCTTGGGCCAATGCATTTTGACCGGTGGTTGCATCCAATACCAACAAAACATGGTCTGGCGCACCTTGTTTTGCCCTGCCAATGACCCGTCGTATTTTGGCAAG
>DKOD01000126.1 GCA_002469865.1 Alphaproteobacteria bacterium UBA7371
ATTGGCGTTCATGAGGAATATGAAGAAGCCGGTGGCACCCAATTCAACTTCCTTGAATGCCTGAATGATTCCCCAGAGGCCATGGATATGTACGAACATATCTGTCTGCGCGAGTTGTCCGGATGGGTGTAGATGGACGTAAAGTCTGCTGGATTACCGGGGCCAGCCAAGGCTTGGGCCTTGCCCTAGCCCAAGAATTGGCCAGTAGGGGATACAAATTAATCCTCACAGCCCGTCGCGCCAAGGAATTGGGCGAAGCAATTGCCACCCTTCCAGGCACCGGACATGAAGCTTTACCGGCCGATATTACCGATCGTGTTGGAATGAAAAAATTGGTGGATGATATCGCCAAACGCCATGGCAGGTTGGATATGGCCGTGCTGAATGCGGGAACCCACCAACCCATGCTGCCAGGATCATATGATGATGAGGTTTTTGACAAACTCATCAACATCAACATCCATGGCACATTAAATAGCCTGCTGCCTGTCATCAATGTGATGAAAGTCCAAAAATCCGGCACCATTGCCGTGGTGTCCTCCGTTGCTGGCTATATCGGCCTTCCAACTGCCTCGGCCTATGGATTAACCAAGGCCGGCATCATCAATCTTTGCGAAACATTACATGTGGAGCTTGCACCGCTGGGCATAGACCTAAAAATGGTGAACCCAGGATTTGTTCGCACGCCCTTAACCGACAAAAATGACTTCCCAATGCCCTTTTTGATGGAGGCCAAAGATGCCGCAAAGGCTATGGCCAAGGGCCTGGAGGGCAAACAATTTGAGGTTGCCTTCCCACGCAAATTTGTTTGGATGCTCAAATTTTTGCGATTTTTGCCCTACCAACTTTCCCTGCCGATCACCAAAAAGTTCATGCCAAAAGGAACAAAGCCATGATCACTGCTAGTGAATTCGCCGACCGCATGGTGGAAGAATTGGACAAGGTCAATCGTGATTGGTTCATTGCCCATTGCCATGAAGAATTGGTGTTCAGCGACCCATTCAGTAGGCTTCATGGCCCATCGGGTTATCGGGTGATGCTTGATGACGTGCATGAGCGTTGCCATGACCTGTCTTTTACCTGGCTTACGCGTTTGGATGAGCCTGAGATGATTATGGGCCGTTGGGCCATGGAATTTGCGGTGAGAACAGATGGCAAAAGATGGTCTATTGAAGGCATGAGCGAACTAACCTTCAAGGATGGGAAATTATGGCGCCACCGAGATCATTGGGATCCCGGTCAGCAGATATTCATGAAGCTGCCGGTCGCAAAATTTATCTGGCAAAAGGCCTATGGCAGGTTGGCGCTTAGTGATGTGGCGCCATAGCGGCAATCCCCCCAACCATTAACCATGCTCATCATGGCCAGCGGCATCTGAGCGACCTGCGCGCAGGCTAATGGCACCTCATTTTTGGTGTTCTGACCAAAAAATAGGCCTGTCAAAAAGGCAAATGGCGACAGGGAACCGCGGGCATACCCCTCGAGCCGGTAATTGATGAGATCTGCTTCCCTGGCCAACATATCAATGGCCTCATCATGGCCCGCCGTGCCGTCAATAAGCCCGAATTTTTGCGCCCTTTTGTTTGAAAATATCTGCGCACCCATGTCCTTGCGGATCACCGCTTCATCCATGGGGCGAAAACGCGCCATGTGGCGCACAAAATCATCATAATATTCATCGGCATTGGCTTGCAGGTTGCGGATCTCATCCAAGCTTGGGCGCCGAAACGGATTGCCCAGATCCTTGCCCTTACCAGAATGAATGACCATGCGCTCAATGCCCCCATCGGTGGACACACCACCACCAAAAATACCGCCATCTGTGGCCACAGGATCGTCAAAGTAATCAAGTGATGGCCCCAACACCCCAATGGATCCGATTAATGCACCATCTGCAGCAAAAATCATGCGCGCCGGTGCCGTGGCATAAACAGCTGCACTCGCCGACAAACCTGAAACATGAACAAAAACCGGATGTCCTGTTGTGTCTTGGTAGGTTTGAATGGCTCGGGACATCTCTAGGGCTGGCTCGATCATCCCGCCAGGCGACGTTACCGAGACAAAGATGCCCTTTACTTCTGGGCGTTCTGCTGCCTCACGAAAAGCCCTGCTGACGGCCCGACCTGATGTGAAACCGGGGGGAAGTTGGGCCAAATCATCGCCACCAAAGGGGCTGCGCGTGATAATGGGCCCTTCAATATTAATGGAGAGAAGCACGTCGGTTGCTTCTTCATCGCCATCCAAAAAAACCGTTCCTGATTGATCCTCGCTGGCCACAAACTGACCGCCGCCCCCATCACTCAGCACGAAAACAACCCCAATGATGGCAGCAAAAGAAAGAGCAATTGCGATGGGCAGTCCAAACACAAGGGTGAAAAATTGTATCAAAATATTTTTGACGAAACGTCCCATATGTTGCTCCTGCCTGTTGGCGCATCAGTTCTGGTTGGCATATAAGCTCAACATGATCCTGTCACGCTCCAAAAATTTCCTTTTGATCCTGATGGCCGTTGTTTTCGTGGCTTCTTGCGCATCAAAATCACCACCGCGCAACCCACGCGATGCTTGCCAAATCATGCGCGAAAAAGATGGCTGGTACGAAGCCATGGCTGCCACCCGCGCCAAATATGGCATCCCAATCTCCTCACAACTTGCCATCATGCGCCAAGAAAGCGCCTTCGTGCATGATGCGCGCCCACCCAGAACATATTTTTTGTTCATCCCCACGGGCCGAATTTCTACGGCCTATGGCTATTCCCAGGCCTTAGATGGGACCTGGGACCATTACCAGAAAAGCACCGGCAATCGCTGGGCCGATCGGGATGACTTTGATGATGCTTCTGATTTTATTGGTTGGTACACATCCATCACCCACCGTCGTTATGGGGTGCCATTTCGCAATGTCCGGGATCATTATATCGCCTATTATGTTGGCCATGGTGGCTATGGCCGTGGCAAATGGAAATCCAATGATTGGTTGTTAAAAATTGCCGCCAAAGTTCAGCGTTATGCCGACAATTATTACGACCAACTTAGCGCCTGTGAGGATGAGTTTCGTTAGGTTTTAACAACCACCCCAATTACATCTTCATGCCCAAACAAAAAGCCACATGGCCAACAGCATTATTTGTTGCTTTTGCCACTGGCCTCAGGCCGATTGAGCTGCAATGGGGCGTTCAAATTCGTTCCATGGCGGATTTGGGCCTCATGTGCATCCACATACCCACGGCAAAACATAATGCGTTTCAAGGCCAGCCATGGCGAAGTCTTTGGTTTGATAAAAAGGATATGGACCTCTCTCCAGGACATGCATGCTGGCCAAAACCATTATTCCGGCAATATGTTGCGTTGCATTTTGGCAAGCAAACATGCCCCTATGACTTGCGTCGGAACTTTGCCTCACAGCTTCACAAAAATGGCTATTGCCACCAAACCATTGCCCTGGCCCTTGGTCATGATGGCCTTGGTAGCTTGAAGCATTACCTGCAAGACCCACAATGGCTGCTGAATTGCCTGCCTATTCATATCGAAGCCGGCCTTGCACCCGTCATTCAACCTTCAGCTTTCAGGCGCAGAAGTTCATCTTTTAGGCCAGCACTGACATCAATGGGGGTCAGGTCACGACCCATGGCTAATTGCTCAAAAATATGACCAAGCCCTTCAATACGGGCCATTCTTTTGTCATTGCCATCGAGCACAAACCAAGGGGCTTCCGGGGTGGATGTTTCTTGAAGCATGTCATTATAGGCAATGGCATAAGCATCCCATTTGCCCCGGTTGCGGAGATCCTCATGGGTGATCTTCCAGCGCTTATGGGGTTCATCGAGACGCGCCAAAAATCTCTGGAGCTGGGTCTCAGGGGTGATATCGATGAATATTTTTACCAGCTGAATATTCTCATCAATCAGCATTTGCTCAAAGGCCCGGATTTCGCCATAAGCCCGCTTCCAGTCATCTTCATCAGCAAAGCCTTCCACCCGCTCCACCAACACCCGTCCATACCAAGAACGGTCAAAGACAGCGATATTGCCATGGGCAGGAAGACGTTCCCAAAAACGCTGCAACCAATGACGTCTTTCATCACCGTCATTGGGTTTGCCAATGGGCCAGACATGGCAAAAACGAGGGTCAAGTGACCAAGCCAGACGCCTGATCAGCCCACCCTTACCTGCGCCATCCCAGCCTTCCAACAAAACAACCGAGGTTGCTTGATCACGCACCAAAATGGGCTGAAGAGCTTTGATATTCTCTTGGATCTGTTCAAGCTGTTTCAGCAGTTTCTTTTTGTTGCTCATGTATTATCAGTTGCTCCTTGGGCCTGCGGATGCCAAAGCTGTGTCAGAATTTCATTGGGTTGAGAACATGTCCACACGATTTTTAACAACCATGATTGTGATGCTCCTCATCTTTGGCGGGGGCATTTTGGGCATTGGCGCATTGGTTGTTGCGGCAACGGAAAACACCATTGCCCAATTTAACAAACAGCATGAAGGACAATATCAAGCAACCTACCGTGCGGTGGTGCGTAACGGCATCAGCCAGGCACAGATCGAGGGATTTGAAGTTCAGGCAATCAATGGCCTTAGGCTGTCTGCAGAAACAATCGGTGTCCAACCCAATTTTTTTGATGCATCCGTGGTCATGAACGTACAAACCTCCGTGGTGAAAACACCCGATGGTGGTGATTTTACCATTTCATCTGGTGATGGGCTGCTTGGCTATGATCATGTTGACCTTTTCATGCTTATTTTTGGCCAGGAAGCTAAACCACGTTCGGCAACGATAAATATTGGCAAAACAACCGGTGACCTCCAATTGGAAAATGGGGCCATGGAATTTGTGGGGCAAGACCGCATTAATGGTCGCTTTACCAATATCGATGGGGTTAATTTTAAGGCATCAACATTGGAATTTTCTGGCATCAAATTTGAAGATGCGCAACGTGGTTTTTCTCAAGACCCCATGGCCAAGATCGCGGCCATGAACAGCGATGCGGTGATCGCCATTAATGACCTTTACGTTGGGCTGGCAGGCATTGGTGTGAGTGCGCGTCATTTTGATATGGACAGCAGCATGGGTCAGGAGCTTTCCCAAATCATTTTGTCTGGCCTGGAAATCGTAAAAGAACAACCCGCGCCACCAAGCTTGCTGGCTGCAAGAGAGGCCAAGATCAACATCGACCTTACCGACATGGAACAGGGCAAATTAGGCTTTAAAAGCCTCATCATGAAAGCTCCTGAATTTTTCCAGGGCTTGTCCAACCCGCTGGTGATCAAGGGTAATATTATTTCTCTGGAAGCAGGCCAAGCCAATGCCATGTCATTGCGCTTCGACAGCCCAGAAATTCGAGGCGGCAATGCAGGCATGGCGCTGGCAACAGCCATGCTTGGGCTTGGGGCGCCCAATGGTCGGGTTACCCTTGATGTGGACAATTTTTTGACGCCCTCCAAGTTCTCCCTGGGCATTGTGAGTCCCACGGCCAATGCCAATTTTGTCGGCAGGCTTAGCGTTGGCTTGGTGGAATCTATCCATGTGCGTATTGATAAGGGGGCAGAAGAAAATGCCCTGCAAAGTCTATTGAAAGCGGCCATTGCGGGTATTGGCCTTACCAAGCAAGCCTATGACTATCTTCAGCCCAGGCTGAAAGCACCACCGGAAATGGGGTTGGAAAATATCTTACAATCCTATTTTGGGACAGGAACGGCCATTGACCTTAATTTTGCCTTAAAGACGCCATTATCATTTGCTGAACTACAGCAACGTTGGGAAAATGGTGAGGCTTTGGGTATAGATTGGGAAGCGTCAACCAAACCGACCTCCTGACCTTGTTGGTCAACCAATCGAGAAAGGATGTGATCTGATGAACAACATCAAAAAAATGGCCGTTATACTGGCCCTTACAACGGGTCTTGCAGCCTGCCAAACCACCGGGACCGCAGGCAACAGCCAAACCACAGGCGCCGTGGTTGGCGGACTTGCCGGCGGACTTCTTGGCGCACAGGTTGGCCAAGGCAGCGGTCGTGTTGCTGCCGCAGCGGTTGGTGCGGCACTTGGTGCCCTGGCCGGCAGCGCCATCGGCAAAAGCCTTGATGATCGTTCCCAGCAGCTCGCTGGAAATGCCGTTAAAACCTCCCACACTGCGCCCATCGGCCAACAGATTTCTTGGTCCAACCCACAAAATGCAAACGGCGCCGCCCAAGGTTATGTCGTCCCAATTCGGGATGGCCGCGATTCGGCTGGCAATTATTGCCGTGAATATCAAAACACCATCATTGTTGGTGGCAAAAAGCAGTCCGCCTATGGAACAGCTTGCCGTCAACCTGATGGCAGTTGGAAAATCGTAAGCTAACCCAACATCAATGGGACCGGTCTGCGGGTCGGTCCTTTTCGATCAAGGACACAAGATTTTGTGGCCTAAGATGATCCCAGTCTTGTTTGCTGATACAAACCGGGGTCATGCCGCGCTCCTGGGCAGCGGGTCTTTCTAGCTCCGCCTTCAACAAGCATGAAAAGACATGGTCATGGCTCGGATAACTCGCCATGCTGTCAATCATTCCACCACTGGTCATCATGAAGACCAGGATAAAGGTTTCCATTACACCCCTCCTATGGTCCTCGCCCCAAATAAGTTAAGCGCACTTTGTGCGTCTTTGTCGAGGGTTATCCTGCAAAGCATCTCATTCTATGAATGTTGCCTTACGGTCCCTATCAAGCAGGATCAGGGCATCCTTTGAAGCTTTGACCCCCAAAGATTTGGCGATAAGATAATATGATTCAGCCAAATCAAAATCCCTCTGCGTCCCATCACCGAGATGATGGGCCACGGCCAGGGCAAAAAAAGCAACCGGATAGCCACGCATGGCAGATTCATGAAAAAGCCCCAAAGCTTTGCCCAAATCGCCAAGGGCGAAATACCCACGGCCCAAATGGAAATGCACCTTACCATCATCATCATCGGACAAACCTGGACCACAGGCCGATATGATGGCTGGGCCATCTAATTCTCCTAAGGGAACGCCCTCAAACTCATTTCTGGGGTCCACAGGCAGGGCTGCCAAACGGAAACAATTTTGCAATTGATCCTGTGCAGCCAAGGCCATGCAAGGCATGAATAATGCAACAATCAAAAACCTAAAATAAAGCATATTAACCAATCAACATTCTGGATTTTTTTCTGCGCTTCTTAGCGACTTTGCGAAAATAATGCCCGTCGCGCAAAAGGAAGGTGAGAATAGTTACCTTGGCACCAAAAAGATTGGACAACAATTCACGGCTTATCTCTTGGGCAGCAGTGAGGCGGTGACCTCCATCCTCGATGTATATTTTTCCACTTGGGGTGAGTCGCGCAAAGATTGGATCCATGTTGTTATAACCCTCATCTCGTATCGATTGGCGCACACGCTGCAATCTTGGACTCTCAGCACGTTGCGCATTAACCAGCTGAAAATGACGCAAATCCTCGATATCGATTTCGACGATGGCATAGCCTTGGCGAAAATCCAGCTTTTTAAGATCACGCGTCGATTTTATTCTGGTTGCTTTGTTCATATGGTCCGCTGAGATGTATCGGGTTACATGTTAAACTAGGGTGTGAGCATCTTGAAAGGACAAGTTTTGAACAAAGACACCAACCCAAAAACCTTTGTGTGGGCTTTGCCGACTCGTTTGTTTCACTGGTCATTTGGCACATGCATCACCTTGGCTTTCTTATCTGGCGAAGGGATCATACCGCTAAACATGGAGCAGCATATGTGGTTGGGCAGTGCCGCCCTAACGCTTATTTTGTTTCGTATCTTCTGGGGCCTGTTTGCCGGAGATTATGCAAGATTTGATCGTTTTTCTTTACGCCTTTCTGCACTTTCGGTCTATGCTGCCCAATTAATAAAACGCACACCCCCGTCCCATGCAGGCCATAGCCCAGCAGGATCTTGGTCGGTGGTCTTGATCCTTGCCATCACCCTGACCCAATCAATCACCGGCCTGATGTCAAGTGATGCGATATTCACCGAAGGCCCTTTGGTGCCCATGGTCCCCAATGAAATCGTTGATACCGCCACAAATATTCACCACTGGGTGTCCAAAATGGTGCTTGCCATTGTTGTTTTGCATCTGCTGGCGGTGTTTTACTACGAAGCAATTTGCAAACAACAAATATTGCTGGCCATGATCACTGGCAGCAAAAAACTGCAAGGCCAAACAGCAAGGGAACGGCCAGCTGCTGCCATCTTACTGGCTTTGGCAGCTGGTGGTTTGGTTTGGCTTATTTATTTGATGCCCGAGATTTGGTGATTAATTGCGGTATTTTTTGTGGCAGGCCTTGCAAGAACCACCAAGTTCTTTGACTTGTTCCATATAAGCCGCGGGGCTTTCTGCCTTGGCAACGGCATCAACCAAGAGACCGGCCTTTTCCAAGTAATTATTAACCGCAGCTTCAAAGCCAGGCCGGTCATCCCAAATCTCCAATTTGGCGTCACTGCCCTGAACCATGTCGGAATCGTCAGTGAACCCCTCTAAGATCATTCCACCAGACAAATGAAGACGTTGGGCCAGCAAATTGGCGTGGTCCTTGTCAAAAATATCAGGGTTTTTGGCCATGGCGACAAGACCGCCAATATTCCACTTGAGCGTTTGGAACACTCCTTGGCGATAATCCTTCGCATCTTCAGGTTTCACCTCGGAATGTGCCTCATGAGCAAGTGCCGAAAAGGCCAACATGGACGTTAGGCAAAAACTAGCAACAAATTTCATCGTTAAATCTCCATTTTTGTGACACCAATGAATATAAATAAACTGATTTTGATGTCAGAATAGTGAAGGGAAAAAATTTGCTGGCAATCACCTGCCTTGCCAATCATCATCGCCGCCCTCATGGTCTCCCGAACCTTCAAGGGCAGCTTCTCCATCTTGGCCTGGGACCAAATAGACCTCACTAAGCCAACGATTAAGGTCTATTTTTTGGCAACGCTGGGAGCAAAAAGGCTTATGCTCAGCCACCATATGTTTGCCGCAAATTGGGCATTTGGCCTTCCTACTCATGCAACACCTCCATACCCCACACCACGCAGCATGCGCTGCAGTTGAGAAATTGGTAGCCCCATAATGGCATAAAAGCAGCCTTGAATATCACGAACCAAAAGACCGCCATGGCCTTGGATGGCATAGCCACCAGCCTTTCCTTGCCACTCAGAAGTGGCGAGATAGGCATTGATATCGTTTTCTTGCAAGCGATGAAAACGAACCATGGACATGACGTTGCGTGAGGCCATTCTTCCATCAGGCGCACAAACACAAACGGATGTGTGCACACGATGGCGCGTGCCCGATAATAATTTTAAGAAAAACCGTGCTTCATCTTCATGTTGGGGCTTTTCCATAATGCGTCTTCCCTTGGCCACGACGGTGTCGGAACCAATAACAAAACAATCGCCATGGGCAGCATGAACCTTGCGGGCTTTTTCTTCTGCAAGCCGCATGGCGTAACCCGATGGGGTCTCATGTTTTTGCGGAATCTCTTCAATATCTGCAGGCACCACCTCAAAATCTTTGGTGATGAGTTGCAGCAATTCCTGCCTACGAGGGGACGCACTGGCAAGGATTAATTTCTGGGTCATGCCCCTTAGCCAGCAAACTTATTTGTGACGGAATGTGATACGGCCCTTGGTCAGGTCATAGGGCGTCATTTCCACCTGGACCTTGTCACCAGCCAACACCCTAATGCGGTTTTTGCGCATTTTGCCAGCGGTGTGCGCCACAATTTCATGGCCATTTTCCAATTCAACCCGAAAGGTGGCATTGGGCAGCAATTCCTTCACCACCCCGGGGAATTCAAGCATTTCTTCCTTTGGCATCAACAAACCTGATCATGTTTCATAAAGCGCGTGTTATGCGCGTTTTTCTGAGATAAAACAAGTTTGCGTGCGACCATCAACGTTGCGCAGCGGCTGGGAAGCGGCGACGTAACTTCTCCAACAGATAATCGCGAACATTGCGGTAGGCGTGAAGTCTCTGTTCCCGAGACCCTTCATGCAAGGTGGGGTCTAAGGTGGGCCAGTATTCCACCT
>DKOD01000032.1:0-1904 GCA_002469865.1 Alphaproteobacteria bacterium UBA7371
TCGAGATCGTCAGAGTGGCGAATTTCTCGATGCTTAATGCCTGGCGGCTGCAAAACGCAGCTGCCAGCTTTCATCATATGCAGGCCTTGTCCCTCATATTCAAACTCAACCCATCCTTTGAGGATATACACCATCTGGAAATCAAGGTTATGGCTATGCCATTTCCCCTCGGCATGCTTCCCAGGCAGTGCCTTAATCACATGTGCTCCAAATTTTCCCTTTGTCGCATCAGCCATCTGCAAATCGCGATAGGCAAAAAAGGCCCTAAGGCCAGCATCAAATTCTGCATCTTGTGCATGGGTGATCACGAATGATTGCTTGTTGGCAAAAATTTTGGACATATTTCCCTCCCTCTCTAGCGCTTCAGCATTGGGTTTGGATGCAACCAGCCAAAACTGCGCAATAGCACCAACAGTGACAAGCAAAAGCATTTTTATTCAAGGCGTTTGTCAAAAACGCTGGGTTTTCATGCGTCAAAATAAAAGCTTGTCCTTTTAAAAATTCCAGCACACTATCAACGCGATGCTTAAGACATCATAAAAAATAAATGGGAGGAAACTACATGAAAAAGTTTTTAGGCACTGCAACCGCAGTAATCATTATGGGCAGCGCATCTGTCGCGGCCGCTGATACCTTTGTGCGCATGGTATCCGGGCCTTCGGGGGGTTCTTGGTATCCTCTGGGCGCAAAAATTATGTCCGTCATGCAAGAAGAAATTGATGGTATAGCCACATCCAACACGTCCGGTGGGGGCATCTCCAATGTTCTGTCTGTGGATGGTGGTGATGCAGAAATAGGCTGGACCTATGGCCACACCGTTGCCAATGGCTATTACGGGAAAGGCAAGTTTGATAGCGAGAAAAAGAACGTCCGCTACTTTGCAACCCTCTACCCCTCCTATTTCCAAGTCGCAGTGCCTGAGGGTTCAGAAATACAAAGCTTTGCCGATATGAAAGGCAAAAATATTTCCCCAGGCAAAGCCAAGTGGACAGGAACCGCTTTTGCTGAGTCTATTCTGCAAGCCTATGGCATGGACTTCAACTCAATCAAAGCGGAAGGGGGCATTGTCCACAACGTGAGCTATTCGGAATCCGTTGCCCTGATGAAAGATGAAAATATTGATGTGTTCATGGCGGTAACCTCCATGCCACAAGCATCTTTCCTCGAACTTGAAGCATCTCCGGGTATTCGCTTCATCGACATCCCAGACGCTAAACTCAGCGAAATCCTTGAAGCAAATCCTGGTTTCCTTTCTGGAAAAATGACCTCGGAGCATTATGCATCGGTGAAGGAGCCTATTAACGTGCTCTCCACCAATGCTGTCATGGTTGTTTCAGCTGATCTTGATGATGAAACTGTGTACAAGATGTGCAAAACATTTTGGGCCAATCATGCCAAATTTGCTGAGGTTAAGAAAATCTGGAACCGCGTCAAACTTGAAGATGCGCTCAAAGGCGCTGCCATTCCTGTGCATCCTGGCGCCCAGAAATGCTATGACGAGCTAGGTGTAAAAGGTTAATCAAACCTTTTTTTGAATGTGTCTCGGGCGGTCTTTTTTTGTAAAAGACCGCCTATTCTAGCGGCGGTGGCATGGCAGAAACCTCTCCAAACGACAACCCAAAAAACATCATGATGGTTGAAGAGCCACGGGAAGCTGGTTTCTTTGAACGCCTCATCATCTCGAACAGAAAGATATCATTTGCAAACATATTGCTTTTGATTTGTGCATGTGTGGGCATAAGTTTGGCCATCTACCATATTTATGTCGCAGCATTCGGGACACCTGAAGGCAGATCATTTCGGTCTATCCATCTTACAGGCATGCTTATCCTGGCCTATCTTGGGACGCCCTTAGGTCGACCATCAACCACTTCACCACTCGATAGCATCAAGGCAAAAATTGG
>DKOD01000032.1:2301-4002 GCA_002469865.1 Alphaproteobacteria bacterium UBA7371
GCATTCCATCTTCGTTACGGCAACAAGGACCCGGATGATATTTTGCTCGGCACCTTGCTCATTTTGGCGGTGCTTGAGGCAACAAGACGTGTTGTCGGATGGGCCATGGTCATCATCACCAGCTTCTTTATTTTTCACGCGCTGTATGCCCATTATTTTATAGGTATTTTTTACGGACCACCTGTTCGTATTGGAAAATTTATTGACACCTTATTTATGAGCTCTGATGGGCTTTTTGGTATCCCTTTATATGTCTGCGCCACCTATATTGCGCTCTTCATTATTTTTGGCGCACTCTTAATTCGCTCGAATGCAGGCCGGTTTTTTATTAACTTGGCTGTTTCATTGACAGGTCATAGGATTGGGGGCCCTGCAAAAGCAGCTGCCGTCGCTTCAGGTTTTATGGGAACTGTGTCAGGCTCAGCCGTGGCCAATGTGGTCACCACCGGCTCTTTCACAATACCAATGATGATGAAGGTTGGCTATCGGGCCCGCTTTGCCGCTGCGGTCGAGGCTTGCGCTTCGTCAGGTGGTCAAATCACACCACCGATCATGGGCGCCGCGGCTTTCATCATCGCGGAATTTATGGGTGTTCCCTACGTGGACGTCATCATTGCAGCCTTTATTCCGGCGTTACTATATTTTGTGACCATTTATTTTATGGTTCATTTGGAAGCCGAAAAACATAATGTCGCGAGAATTCCCAAAAAGGATCTTCCCAACACTGCTGAAGTTTTAAAGAATGGTTGGTATTTGCTTATTGCCTTAGGGGTGCTGGTCGGCCTTCTTCTCTATGGCTACACGCCAATGAAATCAGCATTTTATGCTATTTTGGCATTGATTGGCCTGTCGTTTTTATCTCCCGCAACACGAATGAGTGCGGTTGATATTTTCGCCGCATTTGAAAACGGCATCAAAGCGACCGTTCCTGTCTCCATAGCTTGTGCCTGTGCGGGCTTAATCATTGGTGCCGTTTTTGTGTCAGGGCTCGGTCTTAAATTCACCCAATCGGTGATCAACATAGCTGACGGCAATTTGCTCATCTTGTTAATGCTCACAGGTGTGGCCGCCATTATTTTGGGCATGGGCATCACAACCACAGCCGTGTACATCACCGTGGCTGCTCTTATTGTTCCGGCTGTTGTGAAAGCTGGTGTTGAACCTATGGCAGCCCATATGTTTGCCTTTTACTTTGGCGTGGTATCCACCATTACCCCGCCAGTGGCATTGGCCTCATTTGCAGCAGCGGCCATCTCGAAAACGCCCCCCATGGCCACAGCATTTGAATCAACGCGTGTCGGCATCACAAAATATCTTGCGCCGTTAATCTTCGTTTACAACCCATCACTCCTGTTCATTGGCCCTCTTTGGCTCACGCTGGTTTCAACCATTTTGGCGTTATTTGGCTTGTGGATTTTGTCAATTTCCATTGAGGGCTGGTACCGGGGCAAACTTGAACCAGTCACCCGCATTGGGTTTTTGACCGCCGCTATCTTTCTCCTAATACCGCCGGTAATTGAGATGTTCGCTTTGCCTGGGTATGGTTACAACATGGTGGGTGTTGTTGGCGCATTGGCGCTTATTCAATTCAGATACCAAGTGACAAAACAATGGGTGTCGCCATGAACAACATATTTTTGGGCAAACTTGTTCACTGGTTGGTCTTGTTGGCCGTGGTCCCACCGGGAATTATTGCTGGAA
>DKOD01000032.1:4392-5436 GCA_002469865.1 Alphaproteobacteria bacterium UBA7371
TTGCCATCATTATTATTTTGGCCACAACCAAGCCAGATGAATTGGTGACGCGGGAGCCAATTCCTGATGATCATGATGTTCTTTCAAAAAAAGAATAAACCTGTTCCATATATATAAGGATTAACATGCGTACGCCCACCCATCTGAACGTGGATCATTTGCACTTTCAACTGTCCCGTTTTCATGTCGAACTATGGCTCCAGCGTGTCCCATTATACTACTGAATGATGGAACTAGTTCCACTTCATGACCAACACTACGCATGAGATCGATGATGTTTTTGTCAAAGTTTTCCTCAAATTTTAGGGTTGTCGTTGCATCACCCCAGGTTTTGCCCAAAAGCCACCGAGGCATTGTAATAGCCTGCTGTAATGAACCGCCGAATTGAGCATAACGGGTATACAGCGCAGATTGTGTTTGAGGTTGTCCCTCACCGCCCATGGTACCATACGAAAGAACGCGCCCATCATTCAAAAGTGCCATGGCAGGATTAAGCGTGTGGAATGGTTGTTTACCTGGCGCTAATTGGTTGGGGCCCGGATCTAACGAAAAACCTGCACCACGGTTTTGAAAAAATACCCCAGTGTCTGCACACGTTAGTCCGGAACCGAATTCCCAGAAGACCGATTGTATAAAACTGACTGAAATGCCGTCTTTATCAGTTGCCCCCATCCAAATAGTATCACCGTCCTTTGGTTCATATGGCCATGAGAGCGCATGAGAAAAATCTATTTTCGCTGCTTCGTTGGCTAGATATTGGTCTGTGAGATAATGTTCGGGAGGATATTCCATGTGCGCTGCGTCTCCCAATTTCGCATTGCGAACAATAAATGCGTGCTTGGTGGCTTCAATCAATCCGTGAATATGTTCAAAGCTTTCTGGCTCTTTAATATTGAGGCGATCGAAGATGCCTAAAATTCCGAGAGAGGACATCCCCTGGGTGGGTGGCGCCAAGTTGAACAGCGTCCCGCTAGAGGTTCGGATAGATAAAGGTTTTAGAATTTCTGCCTTTTGGCTCCGTAAATCGTTAAGTGTGATGGGGCT
>DKOD01000135.1 GCA_002469865.1 Alphaproteobacteria bacterium UBA7371
CTAACCACCTGAGCTACTCCGCCGCTGAGCGCTCGGACATAACGCACTGCCATATAATGGGTCAATAACCATTGCCTAAAGTCGGGTTGTGAATATCACCAATTATGTTGCGCAGTTCACTACTGTCAGGTTAGATTGACAGTTATGTATCATGCATCAAACAGTTCTACGGCTGTGGCCGTTCGAAAGATTCCCGATGCGCGGGCCACCCTGGTGCTTCTCAAGCCAATCACCTGGTTCCCCCCGCTTTGGGCATTTTTGTGCGGCCTTGTATCATCTGGCGCCGGCATCTTTGACCAACCAGTTCAAGTCGCCATTGGCTTTCTGCTCGTGGGCCCCATGGTTTGCGGCATGAGCCAGGCCGCCAATGATTGGTGCGACCGACATGTCGACCAGATCAATGAGCCCTACCGACCTATCCCAAGTGGACGTGTGCCTGGCCGTTGGGGCCTGTGGATTGCACTAGGCATGTCGGTTTGCGCCCTGACTTTATCATTCCTTGCAGGACCTTGGGTTTTTCTCCCCACCATCATCGCGGTCCTCAGCGCTTGGGCGTATTCTGCTGAACCCCTGCGGCTCAAACGTTCTGGCATTTGGGGTCCTGGTCTTGTGGGCTTGTCCTATGAAACCTTGCCCTGGCTCACAGGTGTTGCGCTCATGACCTCGGCGGCCCCGTCGGCCAATCATATCGCGATAGCCATTCTTTATGGCCTGGGCGCCTTTGGCATCATGACCTTGAATGATTTTAAGGCGCTCAAAGGAGACATCATCACTGGTGTTCGCTCTTTGCCTGTTATGCTTGGCCCCAAAAGGGCTGCATCCATTGCTTGCTTGGTAATTCTTGGTGCCCAACTAGCTGTGGTGGCGGTTCTTATTGCCCTGGAAGCCCTCATCCATGGGGGTATTATTATTATTCTTCTGTTACCCCAAATCTGGGCCATGTCCGTGCTTCTCAAAGCGCCTAAGGAAAAGGCACCTTGGTTCAATGGCACAGGTGTCCTTTTGTACATCACCGGCATGATGGTCGCTGCCCACGCACTTAGGGGGCTGATGCTTTGAACCTTACCTGGATCCAGATTGTAAGACTCGGCCTCGTGCAAATGTGCTTAGGCTCTGTGGTTGTGTTATGCACCTCAACCTTAAACAGGTTGATGGTTGTCGAATATGCCTTACCCGCCATGCTACCTGGTTTTTTGGTGGCTTTTCATTATGGGGTCCAGATCAGTAGGCCCCATTGGGGCATAGCGTCGGATCTACGGGGCCGCAGAAGCTTCTGGATTATCCTTGGCATGGTCATGTTGGCCAGTGGTGGTTTCCTGGCATCCTTCGCCGTCACCTTGATAGATGGTTATTTTGCCATGGCCATGGTGATCTCCATTCTTGCCTATGGCCTCATTGGCATGGGGGTGGCGTCATCCGGTACATCTTTGTTGGCATTATTGGCCACCGCAACTGCGCCACACAGGCGTGCGGCTGCCGCCACCACCACCTGGCTAATGATGATCTTTGGCATCGCCATGACGGCAGGCATTCTTGGTCAATTCCTTGACCCCTATGAGCCGTCAAAACTTTTGATACTCACGGCGCTTCTGGGGGCAATCACCTTATCCATGACGAGCCTAGCTATTGCCGGCATCGAAAAGAAGGTCATGTTCCGACGTGAGGAGACTGGCACCAACATGCGCGAGGCTCTCACCGAAATCTGGTCGGAACCTGAGGTCCGGTTTTTTACGCTTTTTGTGTTCCTCTCCATGGTTGCATATTTTATGCAGGAACTCATTCTGGAACCCTATGCAGGCCTGGTGTTCGCAAAAAGCCTTGGCGAATCCACGACCCTTTCGGGCATCCAAAATGGCGGGACATTTCTTGGTATGGTCACCGTCGGAATTGCAGCCAGCGCGCTAAAATGGGGAAGCCTTAAACAATGGACATTTTTGGGCTGCTTGGGCTCTGCCCTGTCATTATTCATGCTGGCGGGACTTGGACAACATTCAAGCATGGCATCATTCCTAACCATCACGGTAGGAGCGCTTGGTTATTTTAATGGTGTTTTTGCCGTAGGGGCAATTGGCTCCATGATGAGCCTTGCGGGAAGTGGCCGCGCACGACGCGAAGGCGGTCGTATGGGTCTTTGGGGTGCTGCACAAGCCATTGCTGCTGGTTTTGGCGGGTTGGCAGGGGCAGGCCTGACAGACATTTTCCGGTCCTTTATGCCAGACCACCATGCCTTCGGGACCGTCTTTTTGATTGAGGCGATGTTGTTCGTGGTGGCGGCCATCATGGCCTTGAAGATCATTCAAATCGCAAAAAACAATAATCCGACTTTACCCATGGGAGAATATGATGGCGCATGATGTTGTTGTTGTTGGAGGTGGGCCAAGCGGTGCCACGGCTGCCTGTGAGCTTGCAAAAAAAGGTTTTCGGGTTGCCCTGATTGATCGTTTGGGGCGGACCAAACCATGTGGTGGCGCCATCCCACCCAGATTGATTAAAGATTTTGACATCCCAGAAGAACAATTGGTTGCCAAAATCACCACCGCAAGAATGGTCTCACCCACTGGCCGTAAGGTCGACATCCCCATCGAAAATGGCTTTGTGGGCATGGTGGATCGCAAGGATTTTGATCCTTTCTTGCGCCAACGTGCGGTGGAAGCCGGCGCATTGCTTGTGGAAGGCACCTTCCGCAAAATCACACGGGATGCGGACGGAAACCCTAGGGTCATTTACCGGAGCAATCATGACGGGCAGGATCATGAATTGTCATGCCAGTTCATTATTGGTGCCGATGGCGCGCGCTCACAAGTTGCACGTCAAGAAGTGGCCGAAAAAGACGAAACCCCTTACGTGATGGCCTATCATGAGATCATCAAAAGCCCCCTTGCGCATGATCAGGCCGATTATGACCCCAAAAGATGCGATGTGATCTATGACGGTCGTATCAGCCCTGATTTTTATGGCTGGGTCTTCCCCCATGGCAATTCCTGCAGCGTGGGGATGGGAACGGGCATTGAAAAATTTGACCTCAAAGGTGCCACCTCAAGCCTACGAAAAACCCATGGTCTGCAAGATTGTGAGACATTAAGACGAGAAGGGGCACCAATCCCACTCAAACCACTTCGGCGATGGGATAATGGCCGTGACGTGCTTTTGGCAGGCGACGCCGCCGGCGTGGTGGCCCCATCATCAGGTGAAGGCATCTATTACGCCATGATGGCCGGCCAAGTGGCCGCTGATGTTGTCGCCCAGGCCCTTATTAGCAAAGATGCGTCATTGCTCAGAAAAGCGCGGAAGGTTTTTTTGAAAGAACATGGGCAAGTATTCAAGGTTCTGGGGGCCATGCAAAATGCCTATTATCGCAATGACAATAGGCGGGAAAGGTTTGTGTCGCTCTGCCATGATATTGACGTGCAGCGTCTTACGTTTGAGGCATATATGAACAAGAAGCTTGTCGGGGCAAAACCCCTGGCTCACCTCAAAATTGGCTTGAAAAACCTTGCCCACCTTCTTGGGTTGGTGTCCCCGCAATCAACATGACCATCCTTATCCCCGCATGGGTCAATGACCGATTGCAGCCCGTGGAAAAACTCTCGGTTCATCAAAAAGGGCTTCGCCACTTGGCCGTGAGCGTCTTTGTCATGCATGGCGATGATATCCTTATGCAAAGACGGGCCTTAACAAAATACCACACACCAGGGCTTTGGACGAACACATGTTGCACCCATCCCTGTTGGGATGAAGACCCTCGAGACTGCGCCATAAGAAGGCTTGACGAGGAATTGGGCCTTCATGGCATGCAGCCAAGCTGGCGCCAACGAACGGAATATCGCGCGGATGTCGGCAACGGCCTCATTGAACATGAATTGGTGGATATTTTTGTGGTGGAGCTTGCTGCAAAACCGAAATTTCGTTGCAACATCGAAGAAGTCATGGAGACTTGTTGGATGAGTTTAAGAAATTTGCGTGACGATGTTGCGCATCGTCCTGATGCATACACACCATGGCTCAAAATCTACCTAGAAGATCATGCAGCAGAGATCTTTGGGGATAAGCCTTAACGCGATTACAGCAACGTGATTTCAGCAAGCTTTTTGATCAAAGTCCGGCAAGTGCCTCACGCACAATGTCATCTGATGTCATTCCGGCTTGTTCATACATGGCCAAGGGGCTTGCCTGATCAATGAACAAATCTGGGAGCGTGATGCTGCGCACCTGACAACGCCATCCCAACAAACCCTTTTCTGCTAAGTAATGAAGAACCATCGCACCAAAACCGCCACGTGCCCCCTGCTCAACCAGCACCAAGGATTTGTGGTGGCGAACAAGCTGCTTGATCAGGGCTGTATCAAGTGGTTTGGCAAAACGCGCATCTGCGAGGGTTACCCCGTAACCACGAGCCTCCAATTGGCTGGCAGCCATGCGGCATTCTTCAAGGTGCGCACCAAAGGAGAGAAGTGCCACATCACCACCTTCTTGCAGAATCCGCCCCTTACCCAATTCCAATACCTGACCACGTTCGGGCAGCATGGCACCAACACCCTCACCGCGAGGATATCGGAAAGAGATAGGCCCCCCATCATAAGCAACAGCCGTGCGCACCATATGCATGAGTTCCGCCTCATCTGCCGCCGCCATCACAACCATATTGGGCAGCGCACTGAGGTAACCAACATCAAAACTGCCAGCATGGGTTGCGCCATCGGCGCCCACCAGCCCCGCCCGATCAATCGCAAAACGAACGGGCAAATTTTGCAACGCCACATCATGCACAATTTGGTCATAGGCCCTTTGCAAAAAGGTTGAATAAATCGCGCAAAATGGCTTCATACCGGCTGCGGCAAGCCCTGCTGCAAAGGTAACCCCATGTTGTTCCGCTATGCCAACATCAAACACCCTTGATGGATGGGCCTTGGCAAGGATGTCGACGCCTGTTCCTGAGGGCATGGCCGCAGTAATGGCCACCACACGCTCATCGATGCTGGCTTCTTGGCTCAATGCCTTGCCAAAGACCGATGTGTAGCTTGGGGCATTAGCGGCCTTTTTCTTGCCCTTTCCGGTATTCTTATCAAAACTTCCAACCCCATGACCACGGTCTGCCGCCTCTTCTGCTGGCGCATAACCTTTTCCTTTGATGGTCCGAACATGGATAAGCACTGGTCCGTCAGCCAATGTTTTGGCCTGTCTTAGGGCAGGCAACAATGTGGGCAGGTCATG
>DKOD01000166.1 GCA_002469865.1 Alphaproteobacteria bacterium UBA7371
TTTCCATTGGTCATCACTTGGGGGAAAATATTGGCCTATATCGCCAAGACATGCTGCACCACAAACCGCATCGGTCAAAGCATGCAGCAACACATCAGCATCAGAATGGCCCACAAGTTGGTGTTCACAATTGATATAAACACCCCCAAGCCATAGACCTTCTCCTGGGACCAATTGGTGCACATCAAAACCTTGTCCGGTACGGGCAAAGCCGCCATGAAACTCCCTCTTCATCGCCTGCCAATCCTCCATGGTGGTGACCTTAAAATTCCGACGGCTTCCCTGGACCGCTCGCATCTCAAAACCCGCTTGAAGCATGATCGATGCATCATCTGTTGCCTCGACAGGCACGGAATCAAGAAGCTCGAGATATGCATGAAATGGCATTGCTTGCGGGGTTTGCATGCCATAGATTTCCTCACGGTTAACATCGGCCCAACCCTGTTGCGTCTTTAAGCGCAGGCTATCAACCATAGCCATGACGGGGACCACCACATAATTGTCCTGGCAAGCATGAAGCACATCATCAATCAATGACGCTTCAAGACCACATCGTGCAGCATCATGAACCAAGACAAAATCAGGTGCGTCGCTTTTGAGCGCATTCATGCCCCTGGCCACCGACGCTGCCCGGCTTTTGCCACCGGACACTTGGATGATGTCTTTGGGCAAAGGCAAATCATCACCATCGGGGCGAACCACAATTATCTGTTCGATCGATTTGTGTTGTTGAAACATATAGATTGACTGCTCCAGCATGGTACGGCCATGGGGAAGCATGAGAAATTGCTTTGGCTTTGGCGCCCCCAATCGGGTGCCTGAACCGGCCGCAACGATAATGGCAGCAAAGCGCTTCATATTCTTGGTTGCTCCTTGCGTTTGATTGGGGCAGATCTGAGATCTTTCATGCATAAGGCAAAGGCATGCAATCGTCCAAACAAGACAAACAAGAAAAATTCCAGCAATTGGGTTTCAAGCATTTGGTGCTTTTGGCACCACTTTCTGGGGTGACCGACCGTTCGTTTCGTTCCATGGCCTGCCGCTGTGGGGCTGGCGGGGTTGTGAGTGAAATGGTGGCAGGCAGCGAGCTTTTGACGGGTCGTGCGGAAAGTTGGCGACGTCTGGGCTTTGACGAAAGTCATGTCGGCCCCAAAATTGTTCAATTGGCTGGCCGCGACCAAGATGTGATGGCAAAAGCTGCTAGGGCGCTCGAAGAGCTTGGGGTTGACCAGGTTGATATCAACATGGGCTGCCCGGCCAAAAAAGTAACCGGTGGTTATTCAGGCGCCGCGTTACTGAAGGATTTGCATTTGGCCGAAGCCATCATGAATGCGGTTCGAGATGCGGTTGGTATACGTGTCAGTGTCAAAACCAGGCTTGGTTGGTGTGAACGTGACACGGCTCCTAAAATTGCTGAAATGGCCGAGCGCGTTGGCTTGGACATGATCACTGTCCATGGGCGCACCCGGGAAGAATTTTATAAAGGCCATGCATGCTGGGCGGATGTGCGTGCTGTTTGTGAAGCAACAAGCCTTCCCGTGGTGGTGAATGGCGACATCACTGATGGGCATAAAGCCCTACAAGCCTTGCAAGAGAGCAAAGCCCAGGCAGTCATGGTTGGGCGAGGGGCATTGGGGCAGCCCTGGATGTTGCAAGAAATAGCTGCCATGCTCGACGGGCTTGCGCAACCAGAATTGAATGATGAACAAAAAAATGAACTTGTTTTGCGCTTTTATGACGATGAACTCAAAGAACATGGTGCGCAACAGGGGGTGCGGACTGCGCGCAAGCATCTTGATGCCTTCTGGAAAGTTGCAGATGGCCGGCTGGAACTAAGAGAGATCATGGTTCGTTCCAAAGAGCCTGGTGAAGTGCGCAAGGCACTTAGCCAGCTTTATGTCAGGGATTGATTATGTTTGATCACGTCTTTCGCTCATTCCCCGAACCATTATTAATGCTTGACCGCCAAGGTATTATTTTGGACGCCAACAACAACATGTTGGGCATCACCGGGATTTCACGAACAAGCCTGCAAGGAAGCAACTTTTCGTCCCTTTGCAAAAACCACGGCGACTTACTTCGTGCTTTTGGCAAAGCGGCCCATGAAGTCGCCATGGTGCGGATTAGGGATGTTCAACTTCATCTTGGTGGGCAATCCCAATTATTTGAGCAAGTGACCTTTTTGGGCCTTCAGGGTGATGAGAACGGTGTCGTGGCTGTGTTTCGCCCGGCTGGAAGTGATATGGAGGCTGGCTTTTGGGGCAAGAAAAATTTGGAAATGGGGGCCTATGGCATGGCTGCTGTTCTCTCCCATGAGGTTAAAAACCCCCTTTCTGGTATCAGGGGTGCGGCCCAACTTTTGGCCACAAGTGCTGCACCAGAAGATATGGAATTATGCCACCTGATCACCGCAGAAACAGATCGGATTACCAGGCTGCTCGACCGACTGAACATCCTTGCAGAAGATGAAGGGCCAATGCGTCAGGCTTTAAACATCCATGAGGTGATTGATAAGGTTTTGCAGATCTATGACATGTCGGATTGGCCAAAACTGGAAGTATCCAGGGCCTTTGATCCTTCCCTACCACCGGTTTTGGGGCATGATGATTCCTTGGTTCAGGTGTTTTTGAACCTTGTCAAAAATGCAGGCGAGGCCATGGGGGATGCAGGAAATTTGCGCATCGAGACCACCTACCGCACGGGAACACGGATTCAACGAGGTAATAATTCTTTGCCAAACCTTCCCATCGAGGTGCGTATCATTGATGGGGGACCTGGTGTTCCTCTGGAGCTTAGCAACCACCTGTTCACACCTTTTGTTGGCGCTAGGGAAGGGGGCACTGGTCTTGGTTTGGCCATTGTGGCCAAGTTGGTAAACCAGCATGAAGGATTGGTGGATTATCGGCGGGTTGGCGATGAATCTGTGTTCGCGGTAAGATTGCCGCGTGCCATTTAATAGGGAGCAAATTTGGCCAACATTCTGATCATAGAGGATGATGCTGGGATTCGGACGGTTTTGTCCCGCGCCCTGCAGGCAAAAGGCCATGATGTGTTGCGGTCTGACAAGCTGCGTGATGGGCTTAACCGAATTCAGCGCGAGAAGCCCGATGTGGTGGTCAGCGATGTTATGCTGCCAGATGGTAATGCCCTTGATTATTTGGCAGGGGTCAAAAAACAATTCGGCATTCCGGTTGTTGTCATATCAGCAAGGAATAATGTCCTCACCGCCATCAGGGCGGGGAAAGCCGGGGCGTTTGAATATTTGCCCAAACCTTTTGACATGGACATGTTGATTGATGTCGTGGACCGTGCATTGGCCCAGGGCCAGGGGCGTCAATTGGAAGATCCTGACAATGAGGAGGTGCTTCCGATCGTTGGTCGCTCCAACAACATGCAGGAAATATTCAGGATGTTGGGCAAGGTCATTCAAACCGACCTCAGCGTGATGATCACAGGAGAATCCGGAACTGGTAAGGAATTGATTGCCAAGACCTTGCATGACCATGGTTCTCGAGCAGATAAGCCCTTCATTGCTGTGAATATGGCCGCAATTCCTGCTGATCTCATTGAAACAGAATTATTTGGCTATGAAAAAGGCGCTTTCACCGGAGCAGACCATCAGCAAGCGGGAAAGTTTGAGCAGGCCCAAGGCGGGACGCTCTTTCTTGATGAAATAGGTGACATGCCCGAGACGGCCCAAACACGACTGTTGCGTGTTTTGCAGGAAGGGGAATTCACGCGTGTTGGTGGCAGCAATAATGTGAATGCCAACGTGCGTATCGTTGCCGCCACCCACCGAAACATGGAAGATCTTATAAGAGAGGGTCGGTTTCGCGAAGACCTCTTTTACCGACTAAATGTGGTGCCAGTCTTTTTGCCACCCCTGCGTGCGCGCGTTGATGACATCGCTGACCTCGTCCACCATTTCATTCGAACCGGTGTCAAAAAAGGATTGCCTGATAAGGTTTTTCATCGAGATGCCATTGATGTGATGAGGCTGCATCAATGGCCTGGAAACATCCGTGAGTTGGAAAATCTTGTGCATCGGCTCATGGTTCTCAAAGCAGATGACGTGATCAATGCTGACCATGTTCACAAGGAACTTCCCCATCTTGGGAATAGAGAACAAACAGAAGGATCAGACCTGGCATCTAAAAAATTGCTCAATATCGAACAATTCGTGCGCGGTTACACCGACATGCTGCCATCACTTGATGAGGAAACAAACCTCCATACGCGTTTGATGCGCGAATTTGAGCGTCCGATCATTCAGTTGGTGTTGGACCATACAAAAGGCAATCAACTGGCAGCATCAAGGATTCTCGGCATCAACAGAAACACCCTGCGCAAAAAAATCCAGGAATTGGATATCTCCAGCAAAGGAGATCAGCCATGAGCATGCCCCAACGCATGACCTTGGACGGCAACACAAATATTTGGCGGTTTTTGTCCCGCAGAACAGGTATTTTGTTGCTGATGGCCGTTCTTTTGCTTGGGCTTTTCACCTATATGGAAGTCTTTCGGGACGAAAGCAGTGTGGATTCTCCTTATATATTGGCATTGTTGATTGCCGATATTGTTGTGGCTTTGATGTTTATTGCCGTGATGGCCGTTCGGATGATCGGCATGATGGAGCGACGGCGCCGGGGGCAGGGGGCAACATCAAGGCTACAAACAAGGCTTGTGGGCAGTTTTTCCTTGATTGCTGTGGCACCGGCAATTTTGGTGGCCGTTTTGTCTGCCTTGCTGTTTAATTTTGGTGTGGATGCATGGTTTTCTGAACGTGTCCGCAATGTGGTCACCAATTCCGTTCGTGTGGCCAATCTTTATGTGGAAGAGCATGCCCGGGTGATCCGCGGTGATCTTCTGGCCATGGCCAAGGACATCGATAATGTGGCGGCCACCTTCAATTCCAACAGGCCGCAATTTTTGGAATTTTTTCGTGCCCAGGCTGGCATCAGATCCCTTCCAGAGGCTTATATCATGTCATCTTCTGGCCAAGTGCTGGTAAGGGCGCGGCTTACTGATGACTATATTTATGACCCGCTCCCCTTAGACCGTCTTGAGCAAGCAGAGCGTGGTGGGCCGGTGATCTTTGCCAATGAGCAAACCAGCGAGGTTCGGGCCGTGGTAAAGCTGAGGGGCTTTATTGATGGCTATCTGTACGTTTCCAGGCCGCTTGCACCGGAAACCATCGAGCATTTGAGAAGCACCCGCGCTGCGGCAGAGCGTTACAGCCAATTTGAGGCCCAAATAACCGGCTTTCAGATCACCTTTGCTACTGTCTTTGTGCTGGTGGCCACGCTCATTTTGTTGGCGGCCATTTTGGTAGGTATGTGGTTGGCACGCCGTTTGGCCAGGCCCATAGGCAGCCTTGTGGAGGCGGCAGACACAGTATCTGCGGGCAATTTGGATGTTCAGGTGGATGTAACAAGCCGGGAAGATGACGAAATCACAAGGCTAATTCATGCGTTTAACCGCATGACGGACCAACTTCACACCCAGCGTGCAGAATTGGTGAAAGCCAATAGCAATTTGGAAACGAGAAGCTCCTTCATTGAAACAGTTCTCTCAGGCGTGTCTGCCGGCGTGATTGGCCTTGATTTTGAAGGCCGCATCAATGCGATTAATTCCGCCGCCGAGCAATTGCTTGGATTGCAAGGCAATCTTGAAGGCAAAGCACTCAACGAGTTGGTGCCTGAGTTAAAAGAACTTCCCATGTCCATGCTGGACATTAAGGAAGGGCATTTGCGCCCGAGGCGGGTTAGTGTGTCGCGTGGCAACAACCCGGTGGAATTGATGGTTCGCATATCGGTGGACGAACAGGTGGGTGGTTTGATCGTGACACTTGATGACGTCACGGCATTGTTGCAGGCGCAAAGATTGGCGGCATGGTCTGATGTTGCACGTCGTGTCGCCCATGAAATCAGAAACCCATTGACGCCCATTCAGCTAGCAACGGAGCGGATGAAGCGTCGTTTTCGGCCGCAAGAAGATGGCAAGGACCAACAGGTTTTTGACCGCTGCACCGAAACCATCATTCGTCAGGTGGATGATATCAGGCGGATGGTTGATGAATTTTCAACCTTTGCCCGCATGCCCAAACCAGTGTTGAAAGAAGACAGCCTAACCGAGGTGGTTGAGCAAGCCATCTTCCTCCAGCAGGTGGCCAATCCCGACATTGAATTTGACCTTAACCTGCCCAAAGAAGCCATCATGGTGCCCTTGGATGGCCGCTTGATCTCCCAAGCCGTCATCAATGTGGTCAAAAACGCCATTGAGGCGCTGCGCGGCCAAGATGAAGATGGGGGCGAACAAAGAACTGATGTGATGAAGATTTCCCTATTCACCGACATCACCGAAGATAAGGTAAGCATTGTAATCCGTGACAATGGTGCAGGCTTTCCCGAGGAGCTTATGGCGCGGCTAAAAGAGCCCTATGTTACCACACGCAAAAAAGGCACAGGATTAGGGCTCGCGATTGTGGACCGAATCATGAAGGATCATGGTGGTGAATTGGAATTGTTTAACGCGCCTGGTGGTGGCGCCTGTGTGAGCATGTCTTTTCTTCGCAAACCTGTCGATAAAGGGGCTGAGCATGAGTGATATTCTTGTCGTCGATGACGAGGTGGATATTTGCGATTTGGTGGCAGGTATTCTGGAAGATGAGGGACATACAACCCGTTCTGCCAATGATGCTGACAGCGCCTTTGCCAGGGTTAATGAGCGCCAGCCTGATGCCGTTATTCTTGATATCTGGCTCAAGGGTTCGCGCATGGATGGCATCCAAATTCTTAAAGAATTGAAATTAAGTCATCCAGACCTGCCCGTGATTGTGATATCGGGCCATGGCAATATCGAGCTGGCCGTTACCGCGATGCAAGCTGGCGCCTATGACTTTATCGAAAAGCCGCTCAAGGTTGACCATCTGTTGCTGGTTGTGGGCAGGGCCCTGGAGGCTTCCAATCTTCGCCGGCAAGTACGCCACCACCAAGAGCAAGCAAACCGCACCAGTGAAATCATTGGCAGCTCCCAACGTTCTGAGAAATTGCGTGAAATAGCCATGAAGGCCGGGCAGGGGGACAGTCGGGTATTTATCCGTGGCGCTGCGGGCAGCGGCAAGGAAATGCTTGCCCGCCATATCCACCAACAATCAAAGCGAACAGACCAACCATTCGTGGTGGTGAACCTTTCCTCGGGCAATGTTGAGGAATTGGAGGTGGAGCTATTTGGCGTCGCAGGGGATAAAACGGCGCGCAAGGTCGTTGGCGCCTTAGAAAAAGCCCATCAAGGAACATTATACTTGGAAGAAATCGGCCAAATCCCTGAAGAAATTCAATCCGCATTGTTGCGTTTTCTGGTCAATGGACAATTCACGCGCAAAGATGCTGAGGGCGTTGTCAGCGTTGATTGCCGGGTGATTTCGTCATCGATGATGAATGCAGAAGAAATTATTTCCAAAGGGCATGTAAGACAGGATCTTTTTCATCGGCTCAATGTGGTGTCGGTTGACATCCCGTCACTTCATGAGCGGCGTGATGATATTCCGGATCTGCTTGAGTTTTTCATGCATCAACTTTGTATGGAATCTGGTCGCGGCCAAAGAAATTTTGGCCGAGATGCCATGATGGTCATGCAGGCTTATTCTTGGCCTGGCAACATTCGCCAGCTGCGAAACGCGGTGGAAAATATTCTCATCAACATGGATGGCGATGGTGAGATCAACATCGAACATCTTCCCCCAGAAGTGCTGACCGATGCCCCAAAGGTATTCTTGGATGAATCCATGCGTGAGGTCATGAAACTCCCCTTGCGTGACGCAAGGGAGGTTTTTGAACGTGAATACCTCATGGCTCAGCTTACCAGGCTTAATGGCAATGTCTCCAAAACCGCTGAATTTGTTGGTATGGAAAGATCTGCCCTTCATCGCAAACTCAAGCTTCTTGGTTTGCGCACCAATGAATAGGGGCCGTTCATGAGAATTATTGTTTGCGGGGCTGGGGTGGTTGGTTTTGCCATCGCCCGACAACTTGCAAGTGAAGAAAATGACGTTGTGGTTATCGACCAAACGCAGCAATTGGTTGATAGGGTCATGGATTCGCTGGACGTGCAGGGCGTTGTTGGCTTTGCTTCCCACCCTGATGTTCTCGTTGAGGCAGGTGCATCAGATGCTGACATGGTGATTGCGGTCACCCATTCTGATGAAGTGAATATGGTGGCCTGCCAGGTTTGCCATTCCTTGTTTGAGGTGCCCCTCAAAATTGCGCGCATTCGGTCTGCAAAATACCTAGATCCTGCATTTAAGGACCTCTTCTCCAGAGAAGCAATTCCCATTGATGAGATTATTTCACCGGAAAGGGAAGTTGCGGAAACCATCGTCTCACGCATCCAGCAACCTGGCGCCTTTGATGTTTCAGACTTTTTGGATGGTGACATTCAAGTTGCCGGCATTCACATTCTCGATCATTGCCCGGTCATCAACACCCCCATCGCCCAGATCCATGAATTGTTCGAGGAGTTGAATTTTGTGGTGCTGGCCTTGGTTCGCGACAACCGCCTGAGAACATGTGCCAAGACCGATCAGCTGTTTCCTGGTGATGATATCTATATCCTATACCGGACCCAGCAACGTGAACGCATATTCAGCATTTTTGGTCATGAGGAGGGTCAGGCTAGGCGCATCGTGATTATTGGTGCCGGCAATGTGGGTTTAACGGCGGCCAAACGCTTGGAAGAAAACAACAGCAACCTGCGTATCACGGTGGTTGAACGCGATGAAAAACGCGCAGAAATAGCTTCAGAATTATTAAATAAGGCCTTGATTTTACAGGGAGATTCAATGTCTCCCAACATATTACAAGAAAGCGGTGTGGCCCAAGTAGATGTCTTTGCGGCTCTTACCAATGACGATAAGGTCAATATCCTCTCAGCCTTGGTTGCCAAACGCATGGGTGCGAGCCAGACCATGGCCCTGGTGAATGAAGATTCCTATCGCGGGATGGTTGGTCCGGTCGGGGTGGATACCTTCATCAACCCAAGAACAACAACAGTTTCACGCATTCTTCAGCATATCCGTCGTGGCCGTATTAGGGATGTGCGTTCCTTACATGATGGCAATGCAGAAATCCTGGAAGGTGAAGTTCTCGACACCACCATTTTTGCCGGCCGACGCATTTCTGAAGTTGAGCTTCCCTCAGGCGTGATCATCGGCGCCGTACGCCATGGCGAGCATGTTTATTTGGCCGGTGACGACCATGAGATCGAAGCGGGTGACCATATTGTGCTTTTGGCCACCTCCGAGGCTGTGCGAAAGGTCGAAAAATTGTTCCGCGTCAGTGTGAATTATTTCTAAGCCATGGGCGGAGGGATGAGCATGTTCGCCGCCATCATCCGCGTCTGGGCTTTTGTCCTTCTAACCTTGGTGGGGCTGCAGCTTATCCCCCTCATCCTGGCGCTTGGTTATGGCGAGATATCCACATCCCAGTCATTCATGGCCGCCATGGGCATGGAGATATTCCTTGCAATTGCTATCCTGCTTGCCGTGGCACGGCGCCATGCCAACCCCATGCCTGGTGAGGGCATATTTTTTACAGCCCTCATCTTTACCACCTTTCCGGTATTTTTGGGCTTGCCATTCGTGATCGAAAAACAGATCGGCTTTGCAGAAGGTTACACCGAAGGCATGAGTGCGATCACCACCAGCGGCGGCACGCTCTTGCAGTTTGAGCGCCTGAACATTCCCCTCAAATTATGGCGGGCCATTTGCGATTGGTTTGGAGGAACCTTGTTTTTGTTGGTGGCGCTTGTGGTTCTTGGACCTATCAAAATGGGTGGGCTTTATTCACCAAGATTAACCGGGGCAATTGGGACTGGCAGCATCAATGCCCAAATGGGGACGATGGCCGGGCTTGAAGCCCAGGCAAGCCTGGGCAACAGATTTTACCAAGCAGCAAAATATTTTGTGCCTATTTGGCTGTTTTTGACCGCGGCAGGAATTTTTTTGCTGGCATTTAGCGGGGCTTCACCATTGGAGGCACTTATTATTGGGTTGTCATCAATTGTTACTGCCGGGACATTTGGTGTGTATTTGCATCCAGATATTTCTCTGCTCAGCGAGTTCACCATCAGCATGATGATGCTTATTGGCGCACTTTCTTTTCCGCTCATTTGGGCCGTGATCAATGGCACAAGGTTAACCCAGATATACCGCTGGGAGCTGTATGATTTTTTACGGGTTTTGGGCATCGCCTGCCTTGTTGTGGCCATAAGCCACTATGTTCTTCTGGACGCCTCAATTGAGGTGGTGGCCTATGTGTTGATGAATGCAATCAACATCATCAGCACCACCGGCTTTGTGTCGGAGGAATTGAACACCATTCCTGTTATTTTGGCCCTTACCTTTGCCACCATTGGAGGGTGCAGTCTGTCGACTGCAAGTGGCCTAAAGATTTTTAGGGTCGGTATTCTGGTTCGCTCTGCCCATGCCCAGGTCAAACTCACCATGAACCCCAATTCGGTTGAAAAGGTCTATTATGGTGGTCAGGTGGTCGATGATGACCGTCTTAACGCCATCAGGGTGTATTTTGTGATGTTGGTCATCATCACCTTCTTAGGCGCCTTTATGTTGGCCTTATCAGGATTAAATGCAGAACAAGCTATGATTATGTCCTTTGGCGCCATCAATGGCATGTTGTCGGTTGGTCTTCCGCCAGAATTGGTTGACCAGGTAAACGGATCAGATGCGATTATGGCCACTTTGTCCGTCATGATGCTTCTTGGACGCATCGACATCTTGATGTTCATCATGCTTTTTTCAAGCACCTATTGGAGACGCTAACATGCCAAGCTATGCCTTTGTGGATGGCCAATATATGCCGCGACACCTTGCACAACTGCCCCTTGAAGATAGGGCGACCAATTTTGGTGATGGTATCTATGAGGTTTGGGTGGTGGCCCAGGGCAAACTTGTCGACGAGCAGAAACATTTCGCCAGGTTGGAACGCTCCTTAGGTGAACTACAAATCCCCATGCCCATGGGACGACCTGCCTTGGCCCAACATATTCAGCGTCTTATTCGCCGCAACAACATTAGGTTTGGCACGGTATATTTGCAAATAAGCCGTGGGGCCTCAAAGCGCGACCATGTTCCTGCCGCGGATATTGTGCCAAGCCTCACCATCTTCACCAACAACAAACCGGCATTGGCCGATGCGCGCCTATCGCCAAAACCACTCAAAATCATCACGGGCCCAGATTTGAGATGGGCAAGAAGAGACATCAAATCGACATCTTTGCTTCCCAATGTGATGCTGCGGATGGAGGCCCATCAACAGGGTTGCCATGAGGCATGGATGGTTGATGACCAGGGCTTTGTCACGGAGGGAACTTCGTCATCAAGCTGGATTGTTACCCCGGAAAAAGTGGTTGTGACGAGGGCTTTAACCAATGATATCCTACCTGGTGTTACCAGGGACACGGTTCGCGAATTGATGTCCCAATCAAACCACAAATTCGAAGAGCGTGCATTTTCTGTGGAAGAAGCCGAGCAGGCCGCAGAGGCCTTTATCACATCAGCCACCAATTTTGTTGGACCCGTTGTGGAAATCAATGGCGTGACCATCGGTCATGGGCAAATAGGCGAAGTTACGACCATTCTGAGGGATTTGTATTTGCGTGCCGCGGGACTCTGATGCATCATTTTATTCAAGAAAGCTTGGCAATGGTCCCCAGGGGCCCAAAAACAGAAAAAATAAGAGGATGAGATGGCCGACAAAGCACAAAACCTACAAGACACATTTTTGAATGCCGTGCGCAAACAGAAAGTTTCCGTGACCGTTTTTTTGGTAAATGGTGTGAAGCTTCAGGGAATGGTGACATGGTTTGATAATTTTTGTCTTTTGCTCAAGCGCGATGGTCAGGCCCAATTGGTGTACAAACATGCGATTTCCACAGTGATGCCATCGGGTCCGGTGGTGCTGCAGGAAGACGAGGATCAACCCTGACCCACATAATTGCCAATCCATGACCGCCACCGCGGTGATCCACCCGATTGAACGGTCTGGAAGCCACAGGCTTAGCAGAGATCCCAGTTTGAGGTTGGGCGAAGCCTGTGGTTTGGCAGAAGCCATTGGCTGCAAGATACGCCATGATGGGGTTTACACACTCACCAAATTTCATCCCAACAAACTTCTTGGCGGCGGCCATTTGGAAAGGCTTGATCAAGTGATTGCCGATGAGCAGATCGAACTGCTGGTTATCGACGGCCCGGTAACGCCCATTCAGCAACGAAATTTGGAAAAAAGACTCAAGGTAAAAGTCCTGGACCGAACAGGCCTTATCCTGGAAATTTTTGGTGAACGGGCGGCCACAAGGGAAGGGACCTTGCAGGTTGAACTTGCCCATCTGGAATATCAGCGCAGCAGGCTGGTGCGGAGCTGGACACACTTGGAACGTCAGCGCGGTGGCCTTGGGTTTGTTGGTGGCCCAGGAGAAACCCAGATTGAGGCCGACAGGCGGATGATCCGGGAACGCATTGGCTTGCTGAAAAAGCGCCTTCAAGATGTCACCAGGACCAGGCGCCTGCACCGCGCCGCACGCAAAAAAGTTCCCTACCCAATCATCGCATTGGTTGGGTACACAAATGCCGGAAAATCAACATTATTCAATCGGTTAACAGAAAGTTCTGTGCTTGCTCAAGACATGCTTTTTGCCACCTTGGACCCAACATTACGCAGAATTTCCCTATCATCGGGTGATGACGTCATGCTCGCTGATACCGTGGGCTTTATTTCCGACCTGCCCACGCAATTGGTGGCAGCCTTCCGAGCCACCTTGGAAGAAGTTTTGGAGGCAGACATCATCCTTCATGTACGGGATATTGCCCATCCAGAAACCGACATCCAAAAAGCCGAAGTTCTTCAAGTTCTCAAAGAATTAGGGGTTGAGGATGATAGCAGGGCCAACATCATCGAAGTGGCCAACAAAATTGATCTCTTATCCCCACAAGAGCGCGGGATGCTTGATGGCGCAGATCTTGGGGTGAGTGCCATCACAGGGGAGGGTGTGGAACAGTTGGAATCCCTGCTGGAACGCAAGGTTCAATCGGGACGGCGTTTTTACCGATTGAGTGTTCCGGGGTTTCGGCAGGATATTGTTGCTTGGTTTCATCGACAGGGCGCCCTGGTTGAAGAAAAGCCAAGCGATGACTACCTCACCAATAACCTCTTGGTGCAGCTGGACGATCGGCTATTGGGAAGTTTCAGAAGAAGTTTCGGTGACTTTAAAGAAAATATCTTAGAGGCCTGATTTTAAGTCAAATTTTGCCTTATTCCATAAGTCCTCAAGTTGCTGTAGCTCCAGAGATTTCATGGCCTCATGGTCATGACCGCAAGACGCCTCCATATGCTGAAAACGGTCTTCAAACTTTTGGTTGGCAAGACGAAGACTTTCCTCTGGGTCAATGCCAAGATGTCTTGCAATATTGGCCATCACAAACAGCATGTCCCCAAATTCTTCTCTCACATGGTCCATATCTTTTGACCGGCGCGCTTCAACCAGTTCAGACAATTCCTCATTCATTTTATCCAGAACCAGATCAATATTGTTCCAATCAAACCCAACCCGAGCGGCTCGCTTTTGCAATTTGACCGCGCGCATCAAAGCGGGAAGGGCATTGGGCACATCATCAAGTATGGATTTTTGCTGCTTACCAGCACGCTCTGCCGCCTTAATATCTTCCCATTTTTCCCGAATATTTTCCCCATCGGACGAACCAAAAACATGGGGGTGGCGGCGTATCATTTTTTCGCTAATCGCGTGGGCCACGTCATCGAGATCGAATGCCCCACGTTCACTTGCCATTTGGGCATGAAACACAACCTGGAGAAGCACATCCCCCAATTCATCCCTGACATGATCATCATCGCGGTCAATCAGGGCTTGGTATAGCTCATAGGCTTCCTCAATCATGTAGGGCGCAATAGAGGCATGATCCTGCTCAAGATCCCAAGGACAGCCATGTTCCTTATGCCTAAGTGTTTCCATCACCGCACGAATGCGGGATAGGGCGTTTTCGGGAAGATCATGTTTCATCAAACTGCTCATCATCTTTTGCGCGGTAATATGTGGTGCGGATGACCATATGCTTTTGTGGGCCACGAACACTCACGCGGGTCGTCCAATTATTAGCGGATAAAAAAGCCATTTCATGGGCATAGACATCATCTCCACAATGATGATCGGCCATGGCCACAGGCTGCTCAGAAAAATCCAGGCAAACATATTCACCTTCGCGATGGCCATCGGCAAATTCCACATGCAGTTTCTTACCATCAAGCTTATAAGTGAATTCGCGAAAGGCCATGCGTTCACCTTCAATCTTCACATCCTCACGATAAGAAAGCCGACCATCACCTAGATCTTTGATGATGCAGGTGCCGATCATGGCTGTGGTTTTTTCATTTCCATAATCATCAACCATACGTTCTAGATGGTAACGACCAGGTAACTCATCCAAATTCGACATCGGGGCACGTCCTCATCAAGCATGACATAGCTTTGCTAAAGATCATTCCTTGATCGTGAATGCAACGTTGTGAGGGGACAAATTCATGGCCTATTCACGGCTCATATCGGATCAATCATTAAGTCGCACAATGATTATTATGTTAAATTATAATGATCATGTTATGTGGTAAAGATAAATTCACAACAGATTTTTGAACAAAAGACGAATAAGCACAAAGGTTAAAAGACCAATTCCAGTCCATCATGGCCCGGAATAACATTATCTGGGCACATGGCTTTGACCTCTTCATAATCAACATCAATGTGAAGATTGGTCAAAACAGCCTGAGATGCGCCAACTTGTTTGATCCATGCCAATGTCTTTTCCACATGGGAGTGGCTTGGATGTGGACGATAACGCAGTGCATCGACGATCCACAGATCAATATTTTTTAATTTTTCAAAAGATTCATCGGGCAAATCATGAACGTCGGGCGAATAAGCAACCTTGCCGTCAAAGATATAGCCAGTTGCATTGATGCGCCCATGATGCATCACAAAAGGCTCCACATGGAGCACATGCCCATCATCGCCCATGACATGGGAACCATCCTCAAGATCACACATATCCAAAATAGCGGGATAATCACCAAAGCCTTCGAAACAATAACCAAATCTTTTGGTAAGCGTCTTCTGGGTTTGGGGGTCAGCAAAAACAGGCAGTAATTTGCGCCCAAATTGCGCCAAAACACGCAAATCATCGATACCATGGGCCTGGTCTGCGTGGTCATGGGTATAATAAACAGCATCCACAGAACCAACATTTGCGTCGAGCATCTGTTGGCGAAGATCCGGTGATGAATCCACCAGCACTTTGGTCGTTCCTTTTTGCACCAAAATAGAACAGCGCGTGCGTCGGTTTTTGGGGTTATTGGGGTCGCAAGCACCCCATACACCGCCAATCCTGGGGACGCCCGTTGAGGAACCACAACCCAAAATACGGACCAGATTGCTCATCTATTTGACATGCCCCACTTGAAAAATTTTGGTGGCATTCTCTGTTGTTATGTTGGCAAGATGGTCAAACTCTTGACCACGAAGATGTGCCAAAAATTCCGCTGTGTGGCGCACATAAGCTGGCTCATTAGGCTTGCCACGCATGGGTGTTGGGGCAAGATATGGTGCGTCAGTTTCAATGAGCAAATGCCCATCTGGTATGGTTTTTGCCGTTTCCTGCAGATCCCTGGCACTTTTGAACGTCACAATACCTGACATGGAAATCATGCAGCCCATTTCGATGGTGGCATCAGCAAGCCATTGGCTTCCGGTAAAACAATGAATGATCACAGGGAATTTCTTTTTCGCAAGATGCTGCGAAAGCACACGCACGGTATCGCGCTCTGCATCCCTTGAATGCACAACAAGCGCCTTATTGGTGTCTGAAGCCACCTCACAATGAGCATGAAACAGCTCTTCTTGGGCCTCGGGAAGAGCGTTTTGGTAATAATAATCAAGGCCTGTCTCACCAATGGCCACCACATCACGACGTTGGGCTAATTGCTGCAGACTTTTGGCGACACTATCCCCCTCACCTTGATGTTTGTTGGTGCCTTCTGGATGAACACCAACGGAGCAATAGACTTGTTCAAGGTCAGCCACCATTTCGGTAAGTTTGTCGGATGACGCAAGCGATGTGCCAATACTCACCATCCAGGCGACACCAGCATTTTTCGCATGGGCAAGCGCGTCCTCAGGCGTCACTGCCATACGCTCGTGATCCAGATGGCAATGGGTATCAACCAATATCGGCGCTGTCATTTCATCATAGGTCATGACGTATTTCCTGCAAAACCAGTGTTGCCACGCGGCGGCGATCAAAATTCAAGGCCGACATATCACGTTGTCGTTTGGCCAACCCTTCCAACATATTCGCAAGCCTACCGGCAAGCTCATGCTGTGAAACGGCAACGGCCTCACGCATATGGTGATGCAGAAATAAGATCAAAACCTCAAAAAAAACAGCCACACGCTCGAGGCTTTTGTCTTCCTGGAGGCTTTTGAGGTATTTTGTTGCATCTGCGGACATGTCCATGGGGTCTTCACGACCGGCATACACATCACCAATGAGCTTTAACGCAAGCGAACCACCCTGCCCTGTCATTCGGCCTGCATCGCCAGGTTGCAATTGCGCAAGCAATGGGTGAACTTCTTCATCCTCTTGCATGAAAGTTCCCACAACTTGGCGCGCTTCTTCTGGCTGCAGCCCTTGTAACTGCAGTCGCCGACACCGCGAACGTATGGTAGGAAGCACCGCACCATATTGTTGGCTTATTAGAAAAAATATTGTGTTTTCAGGTGGTTCTTCGAGCATCTTAAGTAGTGCATTAGATGCAGAAATATTCATTTTTTCCACGGGATCAATAAGGCAGGCCCGCATGGCATTCCTTTCTCCTTTATGGCCAAAGAGGCGCGCAACATGGGTTCTCACATGTTCGATCTTGATCACACGCGCATCTTCATCTTCCTCACGAATACGCGTGAGGCCCACCTCGACCATGT
Organism: Alphaproteobacteria bacterium UBA7371; assembly: GCA_002469865.1. GTDB lineage: Bacteria > Pseudomonadota > Alphaproteobacteria > UBA8317 > UBA8317 > UBA8317. Next base: position 17,065 of record DKOD01000166.1, read on the forward strand.
CTGGATGGGATCCTGCATGCATTTGGGTCTCCACGCGTGCAGAGATAGGCGCATTTGGATCTTCAGGTGCCTTTGTCCCATAGGTTAAAAGTTGGCCGCAAAAATATCTAGCGAGCGTCGCCTTCCCACATCCCCGGGGACCGGTGAGCAAAAAGGCATGGTGAAGGCGCCCGGCCAACCATTGCCCATGAAGTTCTTGCCGGATATCGGCATGGCCGATGGGGGGTGTCAGCATGAAGCGCCCCGAACAACATCCAATATTCTCTCATGAACATCTTCGACTGTTCCCCGACCATCAATCAGGTGACGTCGTTGGGGCTTACGGGCCACATAATCATGAAAACCGCGCCGTACCATGTCCAAAAAACCAACCCCTTTGGATTCAAACCTTGTTTCTTGGCCCGCACGGCTCGATGCCCTTGCAAGGCTAACGTCCACAGGCAGGTCAATGACCAGCTCCAAATCGGGCCCAAAACCACCCAGCACAAAATCATCCAAGTCCTGCACGCGTTCCATGCCCAAGCCACCCGCGACACCCTGATAAACAAATGACGAGCCGTGAAACCGGTCGCAAAGAACAATATTGCCCTCCATCAAGGCTGGCTTAATGAGTGTTTCAACGTGATCCTGCCTTGCGGCATACATCAAAAGCAATTCGGTCTCAGCTGACCACCTACCTGCCGCACCTTCAACCAATAATGCCCGGATCTGTTCAGCCCCTGCAGTACCGCCGGGCTCACGGGTTTGCACCACCACATGACCTTGATCTGCAAAATGCTTATTCAAGAGCGAGATTTGTGTGCCCTTGCCAGCACCATCGACACCTTCAACCGCGATGAACATCAATCAATGATCTCTGGGCTTGGAAATTCCGCAATGCCAAGCATGATGGAAATATTATCAATTGTCCGGGCAAAAAACCCAGCCCGTGCGACATCCTCAAGAGCAACAAGGGGGTATTCCCCTATGGTCTGACTTCCTGCCACCAATTGGTATTGGCCCACAACGTCACCTTTGCGAATAGGCGCAGCGATGGGGCTATCAAAACTTGTTCGGGCCTCTAGTTTTTCTGCATCGCGACTTGGTAAGGTCAGGCGCATACCTTCAAAAGCACCGAGCAATATGGTGGGGCTTGTTCCTTCCGAAACAGCTACCCGAACCAAGGATTGGCCTTCCTTTATCGGTGTGAGTTGCACAAATTCACGAAAGGCATAATCAACCAATTGGCGGGCCACCACTTCACGCTGTTTTTTGGAATCAAGACCCGTAAAGGCAACCACAACACGCCTGCCATCACGTTCTGCTGTCGCGGTCAGGCAATAACCAGCTTCGGATGTGTGGCCGGTCTTCAACCCATCGGCACCAATATCCATATATAGAAGAGGGTTGCGGTTGGTTTGCCTTATGTCTTCCCAGGTGAATTCGGTTTCTTTGAACATGGGGAAATATTCTGGAAAATCTTCCCGCAAATGTTCGGCCAAGATCGCCAGATCCCGCACCGACATATAATGCCCGTCGTCAGGTAGACCTGATGAATTGGCAAAACGCGAGTTTTGCAGGCCAAGTTCTTGCGCTTTTTCATTCATGCGCTTTGCAAAATTGGCCTCACTTCCAGCCAAGCCTTCAGCAACAACCACGCAAGCATCATTACCCGATTGCACAATGATACCGCGCAAGAGGTCTATCACACGGATTTTGTCACCTTCCCGGGTGAACATTTTTGAGCCACCCATTTTTGATGCTTTTTCACTCACAGAAAACTTTGAATCTTCCGTGATACGCCCCGATTTCAATGCATCAAGGACCATGTAGATGGTCATCAATTTGCTCATGGATGCTGGAGGAACGGGTTTATCTGCATCACGCTCAAAAAGAATGGTGTCCGTATCTGGGTCGAGGATAATGATTTGACGCCCTGGAATGTCTAGGGCCAGCGCTGGCAGTGCAAAAGCAATCAGCAAAAGGGAAAGAATAAGTGCCCTTATACCTCCATCCTTGCTGTGTTTCCTTCCTTTACATGGCATTGGCAACCTTCTTTCTGGACATTGGCATGGGTGGGATATCTTCACGATACATAGCTGCGCCTTCATCATCGCCAAGCATCTTGATATTTACCCTGGCGGTGCCGGCAGTCTTAAAACCCAAAACTTCCGAAGCACGCTTAGAGACATCAAGAATTCTGCCTTTGGCAAAAGGCCCTCGATCATTAACCCTCAAAACAACTTTTTTGCCGTTATCAAGGTTTGTCACCTCCACAAAAGAAGGCAGCGGCATGGTGGGATGGGCAGCGGTCAATTTGTTCATATCAAAGGTCTCACCATTGGCGGTTAATCGCCCATGAAAGTAATCCCCATACCAGCTCGCATCCCCCTCTTCTTCATATGCAAGATAGGCAACTGGCTCATAGGTTTTGCCCTTAATTTGGTAAGGTCGACCAACTTTCTTGCCAGGAATTTTGCCTGATGGGTCAATGACAAATTTTGATGAGGATGCAGATGATCCATCTGGGCCTTGATCCTGATCAGAAGTGCAAGATGACAACATCATGACACCCAAAGACAACAGCGCAGCCTGTGTGATTTTAAGAAGAAATGGCATCGGCAAGCATTCCCACGGAGGTGGCAAAATATTTTGAACGGTTCCAATCAAGGATTACATCATAATTTCTGCCGACCAAAAAATATTGGTTCTCATTCTTACCGGGGCGCACAAGTTTTGCCTCTGCAAGCTTAGGCGTAATGGTCTGGCCTTGTTCGTTCATGATGCCACGCGCCACCCAATAAGCAGGGGGCTGAAATTCATCCAAAACAAATTCAACATTGCTGGGCAAATACACCCTTTGCCCCCAATCTTCTTGCCCATTCCAACCGACCTTTGAGAGATAATTGGCAGCAGACCCGAAGACATCAGGCAGGCTGTTCCAAATATCCTGTTTTCCGTCCCCATCAAAATCCACAGCAAGACGCATGAAGCTCGAGGGCATGAATTGGCTTTGCCCCATGGCACCAGCCCAAGAGCCTTTAAAATTGGGCCTATCGATATGGCCATCTTCCAAAATTTTAAGGGCATGCATCAATTCCGAACGGAAAAAAGCTGCGCGGCGACCATCATAGGCAAGCGTGGCCAAGGAACGAACCACGTCGAAACCGCCTGTGAAGGCACCATAGCCAGTCTCCATGCCCCAAAGTGAGACGATATATTGGGGTTGAACGTCATAGGTGGCAGATACTTTGGCCAAGAGATCGGCATGGTTGCGCAGCCTCTTGCGCCCTGCATCGATCCGAAATTTGGGCAAAACATTTTCTTGGTATTTGGCAAAAGTGATTGTGCCTTCGGGTTGGCGTCGATCAAGCCTGATAACCTTGGGGTTCTCTGTGACACCGGCAAAGGCGATATCAATGGTTTTTTGAGAAATTCCCAAAGCCAAGGCATCCCTGCCAACCCGGGCCAAAAATTCCTGAAAGGTCAGCGCCAAGCTTTCACCAGCAGCCGTGAGGCCGAGCGTAAAGGCACTTGCACCTGACAAAAACATACGACGATCAACCATTTTGTTCCCCCCGCCAAAAAACCATGATGATTTCAACCACGGCTTCTAGGAGATTGTCGACTGTAATTTTCTTACAGCATCACCCCAACGCGAATCGTGAGCAACACGGTATAACGATGACATTGAACCGGTCGGAGACGCCACCATGACAGTCGTTGATTTCGCGGCTTATAGAAAAAAACTGGAAGAACCGCACATGCGTGAGCGTGTTGTGGATGACGCCTATGACGTCATTGATGACCTTTTGGATCAAACCCCCAATGAATATCTTGGTGATCTTGCAGACGTGCTTATTCAACAGGCTGTCGCCATTCATGCTCGTTCACGAACAAAAACTGAGGATGTTGCGGAGCGCATTCTGTTGGCTGTTCAGGAATTAGCCAATGATAGGTCATAAACTTACATGAACACTACTGAGCAAATTGGGGCCCGCCGCGATTAACAAACAGTGCCAAAAGCGTAGTTAAACTCAGCCTTAGATTTTCTCATGCATTTGTTGAATATATTGCAAACTGGCTCATTTACCCAAGTCACGGATTAGTTATAGCCAAGTTTATTTCCACAGAGTTGAACTTTACTACATTCTGCATCACGGTAGTTGCATGTTTTAACATGTAAGTGAGCGAGCAACATGCGGATCGATGGACTGCAATACTGCAAGTGGTCAAACAAAATTTTCCAACAAATGGCTGACGGTCGTTTAGACTGCGTACATGTGACCATCGCATATCATGAAAATTTTAGGGAAATGGTCGGGGTTATTGAGTCCTGGAATCTAATGTTCGAGCAATTCTCCCACCGCATTGTTCACGCATCTAGCGGCGATGACGTTCGCAAAGCCAAGACAGAGGGAAAAACTGCAGTTATTTTTGGCTTTCAAAACCCAAGCCCAATTGAAGATGATATTGGTCTTGTGGAGGTGGTCCACCGGCTGGGCGTGAGATTCATGCAACTGTCGTACAACAACCAATCCCTATTGGCGACTGGATGCTATGAAGAGTTAGACCCTGGCATTACACGTATGGGGCGGGAGGTTATTCGTGAGATGAATCGTGTTGGATTGGTTGTTGACATGTCACATTCGGCTGAACGATCCACCTTGGAGGCCATAGATATATCCCAACGCCCCATTGCCATCACCCATGCCAACCCTGGATCGTGGCATCCGGCAAAACGAAATAAAAGCAAAGATGTTTTGCGCGCATTGGGAAAGTCAGGTGGAATGTTGGGATTTTCTATGTACCCACATCACCTCAGAAACGGCAACAATTGTACCATCGAAGATTTCTGTCAAATGATCGCGGACACAGCTGAGTTAATGGGCATAGATCATATCGGACTCGGTTCAGACCTCTGCCAGGACCAACCGGATACTATTGTTGAATGGATGCGTTCAGGACGTTGGACGAAAAAAATTGATTTTGGTGAAGGCTCCAAAGACCAGCCAGGATTTCCAACGCAACCGAATTGGTTCTCTGACAATAGGCATTTCGATAATATTGAAGATGGACTTGTACGCCATGGATTTCATAATGACGAAGTTGAAAAAATCATGGGTGGTAATTGGCTTCGTTTTTTTGACCAAAATTTTGGGCGACATGAGGAGCTATCGTGACAATGTTGCGCGCAGCTGACAAAATGATGCAGCCCCGACGCCTAGGCGCCTTGCATGGGTCGCGATTATCTTTCTTGCGTGTGTTGCTTCGGCGTATCCAACGCGAAAAATGGTCTTTTGTGCGAACCGAATTTGAGATCGGCGCCAATTTTACAGGTCATGCCGTGTACACTGCAAAGACCCCAGCGCGCAGCTATAGTTTGGTCGTATTTGCCCACCAACTCAAACCTGAAGAGCGAACAGATAGGGTCATTGCAAATGCATGGGATGCCACCTTCACCCTATTTGATGGTGTGCCTGACGCCAGAGATATACAGCGACTTCGCCAACACGTACCCTTACAAGAAGCGGGCCGCCTTCAGGCCTCTGAATTGTCCTTGTCGCGTGCAAACAAATCCGTGAGGCTTTGGAATAGTGTTGTCGCAGCCCTCTCCGAAGGCTGCCAACCTTCCCAAGAAATCATCGATAGCACCGGCTACCTTATGCGCACCACCGCGGTTTATGGCTCGGGGAAATTTGGTGCCTGTGACCGTGAAACGCTGTTGGATCGACCTGAATTGCAGCCTGCCTTCCAAGCAGAGATGTTGACCGTGTTCATGGTAAGGCAATTTGCCCGTGACTGGGTGGAACGTGAGGCAAAATTACGGGCACCTGGAACCGCAGTGCGTCTGGACGAAGACTTGGCATGCCGTTTGGGCATCGGGAATTCCACCGGCTTAGGCATGGCACCCTTTTTGATCAATCACCCCATTTTGATTGACCATTGGATGCGTGCACGTGAAACGGCGATTGCACGCGTGCAAGCAGTGGGTCTTGTGAACACACATGACCGCAATTTGGTGTTGCAACTTTTGCAACGGGCCCAACGCGAGTTTTCGCTCTGGCATAGTGACGATGAAGATCAAAAAATATCAATCGAACATTTGTTGCAAGATCTTAACATGCTGATGTCTTGGTTTGCGCAACGCGAGCGCAATGAGATGTTGTGGTCAGATGCCATGAAATTTGCCCATGCCAAGCTTCGCTTGGAGGCACAAGAAATTTTGGCGTCAGTCATGCTTGAACCCTATGAAGATTTGGTTGATGACCTTGTGGACCACATGGCCGTGGCCGAAGGCGAGATGAAACCGGTTGATGGATCGCAAACCGTCGCAGAAACGATGGCGAAAATAGATCAGCGCTATTCATGGATCCATCAAATTTCATGGGAGGAAAAAGAAGAAACCGCCTTGCTTTGGTATGTATCTGAAGAAAAATTGGAACCCCGGCTGGGGCATCGGAATCTGGATGCGTCGGAAGAGCATGAGCAGCCACTATCACCAGCACGTGACATCCATGAATTACGTGAGGCCCTTTCATCATGGCCACCCCACACCACCCTGGCTGAATTTCTCATGCGCGAGCCTTGGCATCGCTTGGCGGCCATGCGGGTTCAGTGGGTGTATGAACATGAATATGGTGAAATTCATGGCAACACGATAGGCGCCACTTTACGCCCCATCGATTTGCTTCGGTGCAAATTGTCGTTTTTTGGCGCCACACGCTTTGATCCGCGCTCGGACCGTTGGCTAAGAATTTCCCTGTACCGCCACGCCCCATATCTTGATCATATTGTCGAGACGGATCCATTTTGGATTTATGGGCCGACCCCATGACATGCGCCCGTTGATCATCTCAGGCAATGAATTGCGGGCACAGGCTGTAAAAGCGGCCCGCGGTCTTGGGTTTGATTGGGGTCGGGCAAAATATGTTGGCGAGGGTGTTCTGCGCGCGGAGCGACATGGCCTCAACGGGCTCGAGGGTTTTTTGTCACTGCGTGACAACCTTAATACCGGCCCATCTTCATTAACCCCCACCATGCTTCAATCAGGTGGCAGCATAAAAACAAACGCCGTTGATCTGGGGATCGCCATGGCCGATGGCCTGGCTTTGATGAAATTCCACACGCCCGGCTCGTTCATTGTCTCAGGCTGCCCTCTTTTTTTGGGCATTCTTTGCTATGGGCTAACGGGCTCAACACGTGCGCTTCATGTTGTTGTCGGCGAAACACCCTACCTCGTCCAAGACAATTTCATCATGCCTCTGGTCAAAAAGCCCCAAAAAATCGGCCAACAGCAGTCTTGCTACATCAGTGAATGCACGCCAACAAATGACATCTGTGAACCCCTTGGTCGCTTCGCCCTGGACGAGGATCAGGCCAAGCTATTGGAGCAATTTGCGTCGCGTGTTTATGCACCAGCAACTGAAATTTCTCGCTTGTCCGGTGCCGGTGCTGGTCTGCAGGATAATGATTAACGCAATCTGCAAGTTTGTTCTCCACCTCTTGGCTTTGCGCAACAGGGTTGCCTGCCATCACAAATCAACGTCAGGACCTATTGGCCATGACGCCACATGATCTTCGTAATTTTCTGGGCGCACGGTTTGTTCACCAACAACCCTGTTGGTGATGGAAATGCCCAATTCATCCATCTTTCGGCTGTCACCGGCCAATAGTGGGTGCCAAAATGCAAGATCACGTCCTTCAGCCAAGCGACGGTAGGCGCAAGTTGATGGAATCCAATCCTCAGTAAGAACGTTTTCTGCTGTTAATTTCAGGCATTCTGGGACTTCCTTATGCCGATAAGCATAACAGCCACATTGTTTGTTTTGTTGATCATAAGCCCGGCAAACAATGTTGGTGGTCAATAATTCTTCCGTATCGTCATCGATAAGACGCACCAGGCAACAACGCCCACAATGGTCGCAAAGAGACTCCCATTCTTCTGGCGACATGTCGTTCAGCGACTTTTCTTCCCAAAACTTTGTCATTGTTCCTGCCTGTTCCTTGACCATGGACCAGCCTTCAAGATACCACATGAGCTCGCGGCGGGAGATGGCTGAGTGGTCGAAAGCGGCGGTCTTGAAAACCGTTGAGGGTGCGAGCCCTCCGGGGGTTCGAATCCCTCTCTCCCGGCCACGTTGATCGCCTTAATGTACATAAGTTTCGCAGTCTGCCAGATATCTTCACTGCCACCCTACCCTAACCGTTTCATTTGGTTTTGCGACAATATTTTTTGTGACAAACATGTAAAATTGTCAAAAATATAGGGCTCATAAATAGTCAAAATTCAGGTGGGCCCAAACACATAAATGTTTTCGTCTCGGTCGATAAAAGGTCGGCATTGGTTATGTCACTAACTTATCCAAAGTTATATAGGTCATAAATTTGGCAACACATACGGACATATTTTTGATTGTTGTCCTCATTATTGCAGGCCTTGTCATTGGTAGTTTTTTGGGCATGCTTTCTTACAGGTGGCCAAGAGCAATTTTTGGCACGTTACCAGTGACATCCAGCGCCAAACGTTCATATTGCCCAGAATGCGGGTCAACCCTTAGATTTCAATATCTTTTTCCGGTTTTGTCATATATCTTTTGCAGAGGCAGCGCGGCATGCTGCGGCGCAAAGATATCTCCTCGGTATTTTTTTATTGAATTATCTACATCAGTTTCATTCGTTATTGCTGGCTTATTAACGCCTTATAGTCACTATTTATACTGGCTACC
>DKOD01000003.1 GCA_002469865.1 Alphaproteobacteria bacterium UBA7371
GTGCCGACAGCCACGCCCACGTGATAATAATTTTTATAGACGATTTCATTGCCTTCAATTTCGGCATTCACGGCTGGAATTTCTTGTAAGGCACGGATCACCGCCTTCACAAAAAACCCCATGAAACCAAGACGTGCATCATGGCGCTCTTCAAATTCTTTTTTCATGGCCGAGCGAAGCGCCATGATTTCGGTAAGGTCCACCTCGTTAAAGGTGGTCAGCATTGCTGCAGAGTTCTGGGCCTCTTTCAGTCTTTTGGCAATCGTGGCGCGCAAGCGCGTCATTTTCACACGATCTTCACGGGCTGCCTCTGGGCGTGGGCCCGAGGGTGCCGACACGGTCAAAGGTGCTGTGTTTGCTGGGGTGGCTGCAATCTTGCCAACAGCAGCAAGCACATCTTCCTTCATCACCCGACCATCACGTCCTGATCCTTGAACCTTTGCCAAATCCACACCACGGTCTGCAGCTTGTTTGCGCGCCGCCGGGCTTGATGGGACATCCTGATTTTGGACCGGCGCTGGCGCCATGGAGGCCGCTGCGGCCGGGGCCGCTTTTTCAGGCTCTTTGGCAGGCTTGGCAGGGGCGGACGATGCGGTGGCACCTTCCTCAATACTTCCGAGCAACGCATCAATCTCGACGGTATCTCCTTCCTGGGCGGTGATTTCCACCAACACACCCGCGACGGGAGAAGGAACCTCAACGGCAACCTTGTCGGTCTCAATTTCCACAAGAGGCTCATCAATGGCCACGGCTTCTCCGACCTGTTTGAGCCATTTGCTGATGGTTCCCTCGCTGACCGATTCACCCATCACGGGCACTCGAATTTCCTTGCTCATTTCAGTCTCCGCTTCAAATGTTCAACCAAGCCGTTCAAGCAATGGTCAACGCTTCTTCAACCAGCGCATCTTGCTGGGCTTTGTGGATGGAAAGGAGGCCAGTGGCCGTGGATGCTGATGCTGGCCGCCCAACATAGCGGGGGCGCTTGCAGGCGCCATTTGCCTTCACCAATGCTTCTTCAATATGTGGATTTACGAAGCTCCAGGCGCCCATATTCATGGGTTCTTCCTGGCACCATACAATTTCTGCATTGGTGAAACGCTTCAACTCATTGAGCAAAGCTTTTGCTGGCACGGGATAAAGTTGTTCCATCCGCAACAGATAAACGTCATCAATGCCCGCAGCCTCACGGCCGTCAAGCAAGTCAAAATAGACCTTACCGGTGGAAATCACGACCCTGCGGATATCCTTGTCCTTCTTTAACTTGGTGGTTGAATGACCCATTTCCGCATCATCCAAAAGAACGCGGTGGAAGGATGTGCCAGGACCCATCTCTTCAAGCTTGGAAACGCAACGGCGATGGCGCAACAAGCTCTTAGGCGTCATGAGCACCAATGGTTTGCGAAAATCCCGATTAAGCTGACGACGCAAGATGTGGAAGTAATTGGCCGGCGTGGTGCAATTGGCAACCTGCATGTTGTCTTCGGCGCACATTTGCAAATAGCGCTCAAGTCGGGCGGATGAATGTTCTGGGCCCTGCCCCTCATAACCGTGGGGCAAGAGCATAACCAGGCCAGACATCCGAAGCCATTTGGTTTCTGCTGAAGAAATAAACTGATCCACCACCACCTGGGCACCATTGGCAAAGTCACCAAATTGGGCTTCCCATAGTGTCAGGCAGTTCGGCTCCTCCCATGAATAGCCATACTCAAAACCGAGCACTGCATATTCTGAGAGCATGGAATCAATGACCTCAAAATTGCCTTGTTTTTCATGCAGGTTCATCAGGGGATGATAAGCATCCTCACGTTCCTGATCCACAAGCTTGGCATGGCGCTGGGAGAATGTTCCACGGCAACTATCCTGACCCGCCAAGCGCACATTATAGCCCTCATCAAGCAAGGTCGCGAAAGCCAAGGCTTCAGCGGTGGCCCAGTCAAAACCTTCACCAGTCTCAAACATGCGTTTTTTGGCTTCCATGAGCCGCTTCACCGTGCGGTGGGCGTCAAAACCTTCCGGGATAGAGGAAAAACGGGCACCAAGCTTACGCATGTTGTCCAGATCCACATGGGTGTTGCCGCGACGGTCACCATCCTCGGCCACCCGCATAGTTTTCCACTGACCTTGCAACCAGTCTGCTTCGTTCGGCTTGTAGCTTTGTGCAGCCTCCATTTCAGCAGTCATTTTGTCTTGGAAGTCATCTTTAATCTGTTTGAGCGAAGCGTCCGTGAGAAGCCCTTCGGCAACCAAACGCTGTCCATAGATTTCCACCACTGTCGGTTGCCGGCGTATTTTGCGGTACATCACAGGCTGGGTGAAGCTTGGTTCGTCGCCTTCATTATGACCAAACCGGCGGTAACAGAACATGTCCACCACCACATCTTTGCCAAAGGTCTGACGGAATTCAGTGGCCACCTTAGCGGCATGAACCACCGCTTCGGGGTCATCACCATTCACATGCAATATCGGTGCGTCCACCATCTTGGCCACATCACATGGGTAACGAGACGAGCGAGAAAAACGCGGCGCGGTGGTGAAGCCGATCTGGTTGTTCACGATCAGGTGGATGGTGCCGCCAGTGCGATGCCCCACCAGGCCCGAAAGCCCAAAACATTCAGCGACCACACCCTGGCCCGCAAAAGCTGCATCACCATGCATCAGCACCGGAATCACCACAGACCGATCACGGTCGTAACGATCCTGCTTGGCCCGGGCTTTGCCAAGCACCACAGGGTTCACGGCTTCCAAATGCGATGGGTTGGCGGCCAATGACAGATGCACCACATTACCATCAAATTCACGGTCCGAGGAACTGCCTAAGTGATATTTTACATCCCCGGATCCGCCAATCTCTTCAGGCTTGAATGAACCACCTTGAAACTCATTCAAGATGGCACGGTAAGGCTTCCCCATCACGTTAGCCAACATGTTCAAGCGGCCGCGATGGGGCATGCCAAACACAATATCCTTGGCGCCCATATTGCCACC
>DKOD01000074.1 GCA_002469865.1 Alphaproteobacteria bacterium UBA7371
TTGTTTTTTCATTTTTTGGTCATGGTATTCTGCAGGGCGCCAATCGGCGACGGCGGCGGCAAAAATGGCAACGTCTGCCGGCAAACATTTCTCCACGGCATCACGCATGTCGCGCGCAGTCTCAACATTGATGCGCTGGACATGGGCGGGTGTGTCCAACGCCACAGGCCCGGACACAAGGCTTACATCGGCACCAAGTCGTGCCAAAGCAGCTGCTAAGGCAAAACCCTGGGCGCCACTTGAACGGTTGGCGATGTAGCGAATTGGGTCAATGGGCTCAAAGGTGGGCCCAGCAGTGACCAAGATATGCTTGCCTGATAACGGACCTCTGGTTCCCGCTTCACCTACGGCTTTGATGATAACATCCATCTCTGCAAGCCGCCCGGCACCTATTTCCCCGCATGCCATGAGGCCCTCATCGGGTGTAACCACATGGCATCCGTCCGCCTCGATTTGCGCGAGGTTTCGTTGGGTGGCGGGGTGGGCCCACATGATTGGGTTCATGGCGGGGGCAACCAGGATGGGGGCGGTGGTTGCCAAGAGCACCGTGGTTGCCAGATCATTACCACGACCTGCCGCCATGCGTGCAATGATGTCTGCGGTGGCGGGACAGACCAGCACTACATCCGCCATCCGCGCCAATTGGATATGCCCAATTTTTGCCTCTTGGGTCACGTCGAGCAATTCCCGGTGGACTGGGTTTTCACTCAAGGCTGCGCAGGAAAGTGGGGTGACAAAAGCTTCAGCTGCGGCGGTGAGCAGAAAATGCACATCATGACCCTCGCGCCTGAGGGCGCGGCCAAGATCCAAACTCTTATAAGCAGCGATGCCGCCACTGATGATAAGAAGAACGTGCATGGGTCCACCCCCCTGGCCGCCAATTGCCAAAATCTACATGTTAATTCACACATTTATCAAGTGAGACTTGTGAATTAGGACAGTCCAATCAGGAGCAAGATGGCGAAGAGTCCTGCGGCAAGGCCCACGGCGAGTCCCTGCCAGAATGGTGCATTGTCCAAATGTGGTTTGGGTTGCTCTCCTCGGGAGATTTCGCGGTCAAGCCAGGTGCCGGCCTTTTCCGCAAGTTCCACAAATTGCTGTAGGCGACCCACGGGGCCAAGAGACCTACGCATCCAATCTTCAATCACGGGCTCTGCTGCATTCCAAATATTGCTTTCCGGGGATAGGCTTCTGGCGACACCCTCCACGGTCATCATGGTTTTCTGCAGCAAAATAAGTTGGGGTTGGGTTTGCATGCCAAACTGGTCGGTGATGTCAAAAAGTTGCGTCAGCACCCGACCCATGGAGATATCTTCCGAGCTACGCCCAAAAATGGGCTCCCCAACACCCCTTAGGGCCTGGGCAAATGCTGCTTGTGAGCGGTTGGCAGGAACATAGCCAGCTTCAAAATGCAGCCGTGCCACCCGGTCGTAATCCCGCTCCAGGAAGCCATGGAGAATTTCGGCCAAATAGCGACTTGTGTCTCGGTCGATACGACCCATGAGGCCGAAGTCAAGCAGCCCAATGCGTCCATCTTCATTGATAAAAATATTGCCAGGATGCATGTCGCCGTGAAAGGCGCCATGCTGGGTTGCCGTGGACAAAAACAGACGGATGAGGGCGTTGGCAATGGATGTATGGTCCACATCCATGGCCATGATCTCGTTGCGTTTGGTTAAAGGCGTGCCCGATAATCGGCTGGTCACCAACAATTCGCGGTTGCAAAAATCCCATATGGGCTCAGGGGTGACAAAGAGCGGTTCATCCACCAGCTGATCTGAATAAAGAGCCATCGCGGCGGCCTCCATCCGAAGGTCCGTTTCCTCAACAACCCATGACCTCAGCACTTCCACCACTATTTTGGGTTTAAGCCGCCTGCTTGCCGGAATGAGCAGCTCTGCCATGGCGGCAAGGCTTTCCAAGAGCCGCAAATCTTTGTCGAAACGCTGGCGTATTCTTGGCCGAAGCAATTTAACAGCAACTTCCCTGCCATCCTGGAGGGTCGCAAAATGAACCTGGGCCAGGGATGCTGCTGCAATCGCCGGCCCAAATTCTTGAAAGACATCATCCAGGGGTTGTTCCAAAATTTGTTCAATGCGGTTGCGCACCTCATCCAATGATGCGGCGGGCATGTCGTCCTGGAGGCTGGCCAGGGAATTGGCCATTTCCTCCCCCACGATGTCTGGCCTGGTGGCAATGAATTGCCCAAATTTTACATAGGCTGGCCCCAGATGTTCGATGGTGCTGGGAATTTCGTCTCGGGTGAGCATTTTTGGCGTCAACCGCCATGCCACCACCAGACGGACCAACCAATGGAGAAGCAAAACTGGTCGGGGTGCGTCGGTTTGGGCAATAACATGATCCAATAGGCCAGACCGGATGAGCCTAATGCTGGCGGTGAGCAGGGCGAAAAAAGAAATCATATGCCTTAGGCCACCCTCAACCCGGAATGCATGGCAGCAATACCCCCGGACAAATTGGCATATTTTGCTGCGCCAAAACCTGCATTCCTCATTTTCATGACCAATTCTTCTTGGGGTGGGAAGCGCCTGATGGATTCCACCAGATATTGATAAGCGGCCCGATCCTTGGCGACCATAGCCCCTATTCGGGGGATAAGTTTGAAGGAATATTCCTCATAAATTCTATCGAGGACAGGCCAATGCACTTGGGAAAATTCAAGGCAGCAAAAGCGTCCTCCCGGCTTCAGCACGCGGTGGATTTCTCGCAGGCATGCGTCGATATCGGCGACATTGCGTAGCCCAAAAGCCATGGTCACACCGTCAAAATGACGATCTGAAAAAGGCAAACGCAAGGCATCGCCCACAACCCAACCCATCCGCGCACCGAAACGTTTTTTGCCAGCGCGCACCATGCCCTCGGACAAATCACAAACCACCACATCAGCTTGGTTGTCTGTGCGGTCCAAGACACGTGCTGCGATGTCACCGGTGCCACCGGCCAAGTCAAGCAAGTTCATGCCCTTGAACGGCCGAAGATGGGAGACAAAGCTATCCTTCCAAAGGCGATGCACCCCAAGGGACATAAGGTCATTCATCACATCGTAATCATCAGCCACACGGTTGAACAGGTCTTGAACCAAGCGGGGTTTTTCTTCCCTGGCCACCTGCGTGAAGCCAAACGAGCTGGTTGCCGGTTGGTCGTCATCATCTCTTGTCATTGGAACTCCCCAAGGGCCACATGTGAACAAAGTAGATAACCAATTTGAAATGGCCATACCATGCCTGAACTACCTGAAGTGGAAACAGTACGCCGGGGGCTTGCGGACCTCATTGAGGGACGCAGCTTCAAAAGCATCCAATTAAACCGGAAGGACATCCGTTTTCCGATGCGTGACGGCCTCGGTGATGTGGCCAGGGGCCAGACAGTTACCCATGTGGGGCGGCGTGGGAAATATATGATCATTGAGTTGGATGGGGCCAAGCGCCTCCTTATTCATCTTGGCATGTCCGGGCGGCTTATTTTGGGCGCTGATGTTATGGCTGATGAACTTTTTTACCAAAAACAACAGATCAACCCACGCCACAATCATGTGATCATGACCTTTAACGATGCGGCGGTGATTTACAATGACCCTCGGCGTTTCGGAATGGTTGATCTTTTGGATCCCGATGGGGGGCATTATTTGTTGGCTCATTTGGGCCCAGAACCTTTGGCCAATGAATTTGACGGCCATTGGCTTGCCCAACGCCTCAGGTTCAGCAAAACAAGCATAAAAGAAAAGCTTTTGGACCAGAATCTGGTTGCAGGCATCGGCAACATATATGCCTCCGAAAGCCTCCATTTGGCAGGCATTAACCCCAAAAGAAAAGCCGGCAACATTGCCCTGGCTCGGTTGGTAAACCTGGCCGAAGCAATCCGCAACACATTGCAGCGCGCCATTGAGGCAGGGGGCTCATCTCTTAAGGATTACCGCGGCGTGCGGGGTGCGCCGGGATATTTTCAACATCAATTCAATGTGTATGACCGCGCGGGGGAGATGTGCCGGTCCTGTGGCAAAGATAATATTCGCAAAATCCAGCAGTCAGGTCGCGCAAGCTATTATTGCGCTGCTTGCCAACGTTAAAAGAAGCCCTCAGGTCTTGACGACGACGACGTAAGAACGTAAAGGCCACGCTTTGTTTTGCTGTGGGTTTAAAGCCCATGGGGCCCGGTTTGGGACCATGGATTGTTTGGGCCTGCAACCATTATCGAACAGGAACCGTCATGGCCAATACCAGACAAGCACGCAAGCGCGTGCGCCAGAATACCAAAAAAGGTGCTATTAACACTGCCCGCCGTAGCCGTATTCGCAGCTATGTTAAGCGTGTTGAGGTGGCAATCACTGAAGGCCGCAAAGACGATGCCATGGAAGCCTTAAAGCAGGCCCAACCAGAAATCATGCGCGGTGTGACCAGAGGGGTGCTTCACAAGAACACCGCAAGCCGCAAGGTTTCGCGCTTGAACACCCGCATAAAGGCAATGAGTGCATAGTTTTTTTGTCGCCATACTTGATTTTAAAAAAACCGCGAAAATTTTTTTCGCGGTTTTTTTGTTGCGATTCAAAGCACAAATGTCTGTCAAGGCTATTTCCTCTTAAAATCACACGAATCAACGGTTGCCAGCCTTGGGAAGGCTGGGTAACGTCAACGAATTCCGGGTGCTGATCAAGCGTTTGGCTTTTCATATACGCGAGACATTTTACGC
>DKOD01000066.1 GCA_002469865.1 Alphaproteobacteria bacterium UBA7371
ATCGAGCAAGGTCATCTCTATTTGGCCCTACCCCCACTTTATAAGCTCTCCACAAACCGCAAAACCATCTATGTGCAGGATGATGCTGCCCGTGAAAAAGCCTTGAAGGAAGAATTTCCAGCCAATGCCAAGGTGGATATTTCCCGCTTTAAAGGTCTTGGTGAAATGATGGCCGCGCAACTTAAAGAAACAGCCATGAACCGTCAAAACAGGAAGCTTATTCAAGTGGGGCTGCATGATGACCATTTGGCTAGTGCCCAGGAAATGGTGGAAACCTTAATGGGCAAAAAGGCAGAGAGCCGTTTTCAATATATTTCCACCCATGCACCTGATGTTCAGGCGCTCGATCTTTAGTTTTTGGCAATTTTTTCCATCAACAAAGCAAGCTCAGCTTTGCAAAGTTCAGGCACTTCCAACGGCACCAAATGGCCGCATTCTGGCACCTCCACCAACTTGCTGTCGGGAATGAGATCATGCATTTCCCGCGCCACTTTTGGGGGCGTTATCTGATCTTCTTCGCCCACCATGATGAGTGTAGGAACTTCGATTTGGGGTAGGTCCTGTCGCCGGTCCTGTCGGTTCATGATGGCCATTTGCTGACGCGCGTAACCTTCCTGACCAATAGCTTCACCCATACCTATGATGACCTCAACCAAATCTTGGTTTTGTAAATTTTTCTCCGACAGAAACATGGGGGCAAGTTTTTTCGTCACGCCTGTGAAGCGTCCAAGTGTTGATTGTTCCACCAATCTTCGGCGCATTTCCTTTTGATCTTCACGGTCTGCCCTTGCATTGGTGTTTAACAAAACCAATCCCTTAGGGATGCCTATATGGGAAAAAAAAGCTTCCAAAACAATGTAACCACCCATGGACAGGCCCACCAGCAGAACTTCTCTATTTTTCTCAACCTGCGCGCGCAAACGTGAAACAATTCCCCCAAGACTGTCGTCCAAGTGATGGGTGACCAGCAAGGTTTCATAACCATGTGCCGCAAACACATCCATGATAGGTGCAAAAAGACGTTCGTCGCAGAGCAAACCCGGTGCAAGAATAGCCAGCGGTTGTGACATGTTTTCCTCGTTCCTCATCAAAATGATCCCAACCCACCCTAACAATTGCTTTTGGTCGGGCAAGTAGGCATGAACAACTGCGTTACAGCATATTGTATTGGGTGCCCATGGACTTTAAAGAACTCGGCTTGTCCGAAAACATTTTACGTGCCGTTGAAGAGAGTGGCTACACAACGCCAACTGACATTCAGGCCAAAGCTATTCCAGAAGTTCTGGCAGGCCGCGATGTGCTTGGGATTGCCCAAACGGGCACCGGGAAAACCGCTTCATTCACCTTGCCCATGATGACTTTGTTGGAGCGCGGGCGGGCACGAGCCCGCATGCCACGCTCATTGATTTTGGAGCCAACCAGAGAATTGGCGGCACAGGTTGCTGACAATTTTACCAAATACGGCACCTATTCACAGCTCAACATGGCCCTGCTCATTGGTGGTGTTTCCTTTAATGATCAGGTTCAAAAACTCGAACGCGGTGTTGATGTGTTGATCGCCACCCCGGGTCGCCTCTTGGACCATTTTGAACGTGGAGGCATCTTGTTAAACGGGGTGCAAATCTTCGTGATTGATGAAGCCGACCGCATGCTGGATATGGGATTTATTCCCGATATCGAAAAACTGGGAAAAATGTTGCCATTCACCAGACAATCCTTGCTGCTTTCCGCCACCATGCCCAAGCCGATTGAAAAGCTTTCTGAAGCCTTTTTGCACAATCCTGTTCGTATTGAAGTTGCAAGGGCTGCGTCCACAGCATCAACGATCACCCAACTTTGCCAATTTGTGGATGCCAGAAAGAAAAAAGACGCCCTTCTTTCTTATTTGACCTCCCGAGAGGTCACCAACGCCATCGTGTTTTGCAACAGAAAACGCGATATTGGGAGCATTGACCAATTTCTTCAGAAAAATGGCCAAAATAGTGGTTCGCTCCATGGTGATATCGAGCAGCGTATCAGGATTGAAACCTTAAACAAATTCAAACAGGGAGAGATAAACGTTCTGGTGGCCTCAGATGTTGCCGCACGAGGGCTGGACATCTCATCGGTTGGCCATGTTGTGAATTATGACGTGCCCCATAACGCAGAGGATTATGTTCACCGCATTGGACGAACAGGTCGGGCAGGACGTCTAGGTGAAGCTGTGACGCTTGTGAGCAGCAGTGATCAGGAAAATTGGGGCAAGGTTGAAGAGCTTATTCAACAAAAAATTCCTGAGCTTGATGCTTCAACCAAAGAGCAAACTGGAGTTAAAAAAACCACAGACGAAGGTGAAGCTCAGCCCAAGGCGCAAAAACGAACCACCAAAAAAGAAGCCCCAGCTGATGCTAACAATGAAGTCTTAAGCAAACCGGCTGAGCAAGAGCGCAAAAAATCCGGGCGCAAAAACAATGGTGCTGGTCTTGGCGACATGGCTGAGGATATGCGCCCGTTTGGGCAAACAGACCAGGTGCCTGCCTTTTTGAAAACCGAGCCTTAATCAGCCCTGTTTTGCGAAACTTATGGATTCACCGCAGCCACAAGCATCGGTGACGTTGGGGTTGTTGTACACAAAACCACTTTCAAATGTGCTTTCGTTATAATCTATTTCGCAGCCCAAAAGGTAAAACAGGCTTTCGGGCCCGATAACAATGCGCGCCGAACCAACCTCCACAAGCTGGTCTGACTGCTTCACATCATCCTCAATGGTGAGTTTATACTTCATGCCGGCACAACCACCTTCCGCCACGGAAAATCGTACTGCCGCCCCCTCTTGTGCATTTGACAGAATATCCGCGATCCTTTGTTGGGCCACGTCTGTTAGCACCACCACATCCTTCATCACTTCCCCCTAAAGAAAGCCAAGTTCCAACCTTGCTATTTCTGACATGCGCCCTTGGTCCCATGGTGGATCCCAAACTATGTCGACCTTAACATCACCAAAATCACCGCCATCAAAGGCACTGGCGACCATGCCAGGCATCTCCTCGGCGACAGGACAACCAGGCGCTGTGAGCGTCATGTCAATGGACAACCCATCTGAGATGCAATCAACCCGATAAATCAAACCAAGATCAAACACGTTCACCGGAATTTCAGGGTCAAAAATGGAACGCAATCGCGACACAATTTCCCCGGCCTTCTCATTGTCAAAGAAATTGCCTTCAACCGTAAGACCAACCTCATCCAAACTAGCCTTCACATCATTGTCTGTCATGATCAAACACCTCTCTGGCAAGCAACCATGGTAGCGCAACACATTGCACCCTCGCACGAACATCTTTCACCACTGCCAAGGCATCACGGTCATCGCCAAAAACCACCTCACCGGAAGTGCTTGTTGATGCCAAATCCTCCAGCCATTGTTGGGTTGGGCCAACCACCTCAACACCTTGCCGGTCAACCGATTGTGCTAATATTGAAGCTGAGGCCATGCATAATGCACAGCCACGTGCCTCCAACCCCAACAAATTTCCATGCTCATGGCGCAGACGA
>DKOD01000072.1 GCA_002469865.1 Alphaproteobacteria bacterium UBA7371
TTGTCCGGAAGAGGAACTCATGGAGCAGGAAGTCGTGACTGGTGTTGCTTATTCGCGCAACGAAGCCCAGGTGACATTGCGGGGGGTCAAGGACCAGCCCGGCGTGGCCGCCCATATCTTCGGCCCGTTGGCAGAAGTTGGCCTGAATGTGGATATGATCATTCAGAACATCTCGCCCGATGGGGAACAGGCGGACATCACCTTCACCGTGCTTGATGACCAGGTGGCCCGGGCCCGTGAATTGATCGACCAGAAGCGTGATGAACTGGATGCCGATTCGGTGATGTTCAAAACCGGCGTGTCCAAGATTTCGATTATTGGCATTGGCATGCGCTCCCATGCTGGGGTGGCTGCGAAGATGTTTGCCTGTCTGGCCGAAAAATCCATTAATATCCTCGCCATCACGACCTCGGAGATAAAGATTTCCGTATTGATTGACGAGGCTTATACAGAATTGGCTGTGCGGTCCTTGCATGAAGCCTATGGGCTTGATCAGGTTGGCCAAAAGGATCGGGCCGGAACGTAATTTTAAGGTTAGGGGCAAAACATGGTTGGTGATGTGGTTTCGCGCACAACCCTGCGTCATGTTCGTGACATCATGGCGGGGGCAGGTGGGGCCCAGGCCAAGCTCAACGATATTGTGGTGGCCATTGCCGAGGGCACCCATGCCGATGTTTGTTCCATTTACCTCAGCCGCCGCCATGAATTGCTGGAACTTTTTGCCACCAAGGGCCTCGACCAGCAGGCTGTTCACAACACGACGCTCAAATTTGGTGAGGGCCTGACCGGCCAAATCGCCCGGCGTGCAAAGCCCCTACGCCTTCGCCACGCCCAAATCTCGCCAGATTTTGCCTACAGACCGGAAACCGGCGAAGAGGCATTTACCTCCTTCATGGGTGTTCCTGTCTTATATGGCGGCAATGTGATTGGGGTGCTTTCCATCCAGCACCGTCTTGAGCATGGTTATGGTGATGATGAGGTGGAAGCGCTTGAAATCATTGCCATGGTTGTGGCCGAAATGGTCGCGGGCGTGCTGATCCCCCATGAACCAAGTGACGTGATGGTTGGGGATATTCAACGGCCACGCACCCTGGAGGGCTTAGGGCTTGTCGATGGTGTGGCCCGTGGCCAGGCGGTGTTCCACCAACAGCGTTTGAATGTGGCGAGGCTTATTGCCGAAGACGGCGCTGCGGAACTGATCCGGCTCGAAGAAGCTGTTCTTGAGGTTCAGCGCGGCCTTAATGACCTGCAATTGGCCGATGATGAGCATGATCAAGATGAGACCTTGGAAGAAATGCTTGAAACCATGCGCATGTTTGCCGCCGACAAAGGTTGGGTCCGGCGGATGCGTATCGCGGTGGAGCAGGGACTGACCGCCGAAGCTGCGGTTGAGCGGGTTCATCATGAGATGCGTGCCCGCTTGCTGCGCCAGCCAAATTTGTACTTTCGCGAGCGGATCCATGATTTGGATGATTTGGCTGACCGCATGTTTCGGGCACTTGGCGGGGACATGTCGCGACCAAGCAGCAAGCTTCAAGGCGAAAGCATTCTCATTGCCCGCAGCCTGGGGCCCGCCCAGCTATTGGAATATGACCGCAGCGCGCTCAAGGCTTTGGTGGTTGAAGAGGCCTCCCCAACGTCCCACGTCGTGATCTTGGCCCGGGCCCTGGGTATCCCCGTGGTTGGGCAAACCATCACGGCAGAAGATGTGGTGCGCGAGGGCGATGTGATCGTGGTTGATGGTGAGCGGGGCCAGGTTCATGTGCGCCCCGCCGGTGCCGTGCTTGAAAGCCTGCAAGAACGTGTGCGCCTCAACCAATTGCGCCGAAGCCTCAATGAGCAAGCCGCCCAGCTTGAGCCGGTGACCTTGGATGGTCGTCGGATCAACTGCCAAATCAATGCAGGCCTGGTGGAGGATGTCCATGAGGTGCCGCGATTGGGCGCCGATGGGGTGGGCTTGTTCCGCACCGAGCTTCATTACATGATTGCCCCAGGCTTGCCCAAGGCAGGAGAAGAGGTGTTGTTTTATCAGCAAGCCATGGATGCGGCGGGGGGAAAACCCGTGACCTTCCGCACGTTGGATCTTGGTGGTGACAAGCTCCTTCCCTATGCCCAGCATATTGGTGATGAAAACCCTGCCTTGGGTTGGCGGGCCATTCGTATTTGTTTGGACCGGCCAACATTTTTAAAATTCCAACTCCGCACCATGATGAAAGCTGCAGATGGTCGTCCCTTGCGGATCATGTTCCCCATGGTGGCCAGTTTGGAGGAGTTGCAGGAAGCAGCCCATATGGCGGCCCGTGAGGCTGATGCGGTGGCACGCCTGGGCCATCAACGGCCCCAATATGAACTTGGTGTGATGGTTGAGGTGCCCTCACTCTTGGAAATGATCCCACAAATTGCACCTTATGTTTCATTTTTGGCGGTGGGCACCAATGATTTGATGCAATTTTTGTATGCCGCTGACCGTGGAAATGCCCGGGTGGCCAACCGCTATGGCCGCCTTCCCCTGGGGCTCTTGCGGGTGTTGGCGCGCTTGTCGCGGGAAGCACCTGCCCATGGGCTCCAATTGTCGGTATGTGGCGAGATGGCCGGTAGGCCCGAGGGTGTGCTTGCATTGATGTTGCTGGGCATCACGGGCTTATCCATGTCCGCCGCCTCGCTGCCTTTCATCAAACAATTTATCCGGGCAAGCGATGTTGGGGCCCTCCAAGAGGAGTTCCAAATGCTGCTTGAGCAGGGTGACCCCAGCCTCGCTTCTTGGTTGGAACAACATGTCCATGTTATCACCTCAGCATTAGATGAGGAATTGGCGTGACATCCATGGATGATCAAATCGAGATGAATAACCCATTGGACCATGATGGGCCGCCAGCTGCGGCCAAACCATCCTTCGGCCAACGCCTGGCCACGGCCCGGATGGCTGCCGGTTTGACCGTGGCGGAAGTGGCGGATCGGTTAAAAATTCGTGAGCCATACATCCATGCCCTGGAAGAGGGGCATATTGAGGAATTGCCAGACCATGCTTTTGCCTATTCCTCCACCCGTTCCTATGCCAAATTGCTGGGCCTCAATGCCCAACCCTTGATTGATGACATTCGTCATTGGTTGGATGAGCCCAGGCCCGAGGTGAATTTGCATGTACAAACCCCGGTTTTGGATAACGAGAAACCGGCCTGGGTGTTCATGGGCGTGGGTTTGGCCATTATCTTTGTGGTGGCCATGGTCACCTTGATGCTGACCCGCGAGCAGGTGGCAGAACCTGTGGAGGTGCGCTTGCCCGAGGAGGTGCAAAAGCGCATCGACGAGGTTGATAAGGTCATTGATGCGCAAAATGGCATCATCAACCCATCCCTTGATTTGGCCTATGATGATGACCCCCTGCCGGAAACCCCAAGCCTCGATGATGATATTTTGGCGGTGGAAACGCCCGTATGGAAGAGATTTGGGCTGGCCAGCCCCCTAAGAAGGCCGTCGGCGGAAGAAATCAGCTTCATGGACCAATTGCGTGCACGCATTGCTGGCGGCATTGCGGCGATCACCAATGACCAACCAGGGCCAGATCCATTAATCATTGTGGCCCTGGAGCGCGTGTGGGTGTCTATTGAGAAAGATGGCGAGGTTTTTAAAGAGGAAGTGCTTCCCGCCGGCGCGCTTGTGGATGTGGGTGATGGCGTGGGCTACAGCCTTTCGGTGGGTAATGCCGGGGCCGTGGGCGTGCGGGTTGGTGACAAAGATTACCCTGCCTTTGGTGCCATCGGTGAGGTGGTGCAAAAAATTGACTTGGATCGTGAAAAAATCCTCAAACAATTGGAACGGCCTGATGAGGCATCTAATGATGGATCGGGAGGTAATTGATGAGCATTCGCCCCTACCGCGATATTGAGCGAAGGCCATGCAAACAGATTATGGTGGGTTCCGTGCCGGTGGGTGGGGATGCGCCGATTTCAGTGCAATCCATGACCAACACCCTCACCAGGGACGTCAAAGCCACCATCGCGCAGGTGCTGCGTATCCAGGAAGCCGGCGCAGATATTGTTCGGATTTCTGTGCCGGAAGAAGAAGATGCCCGGGCCTTAAAAGAGATTGTGGCCGAGGTTGATGTGCCCATCGTGGCAGACATCCATTTTCATTATAAGCGTGCCATCGAAGCCGCTGAGGCAGGGGCGGCCTGTTTGCGGATCAATCCTGGCAATATTGGCAACCGAAGCCGCGTGGCGGAAGTGGTGAAAGCCGCCCGAGACCATGGATGCTCCATACGCATTGGGGTGAATGCGGGTTCGTTGGAGCGACATTTGCTGGAGCAATTTGGGGAGCCATGCCCCGAGGCCATGGTGGCCTCAGCATTGGAACATGCCAAATTTTTGGAAGATGAAGATTTCAGGGAATTCAAAATTTCTGTGAAGGCGTCTGATGTGTTTCTCGCGGTGGCTGCTTACATGCAATTGGCAGAGGCCTGCGATTACCCCCTCCATCTGGGCGTGACCGAAGCAGGGGCCACCAGGCCGGGCACCGTGAAATCCGCCATTGGTCTTGGAAATCTTTTGTGGGCAGGCATTGGTGACACCTTGCGCGTGTCGCTTTCTTCCGACCCTGTGGAAGAGGTGAAGGTTGGTTTTGAGATCCTCAAATCCCTAGGCCTGCGCCATCGGGGTGTGAATATTATTTCCTGCCCATCCTGCGCCAGGCAGGGCTTTGATGTGATTGGCATGGTGGGGCGCCTGGAAGAAGCCTTGGCCCATATCCACGAACCCATTACCCTATCGGTCATCGGATGCGTGGTGAATGGGCCTGGTGAGGCGCGGGAAACCGATGTGGGTTTTACCGGCGGAAATGCCGGTGCGGGCATGCTCTATCTCAATGGTGCCCAGGTGGAAAAACTGACCAATGATGACATGTTGGCACGGCTTGTGGCCGAGGTCGAAGAGAAGGCGGTTCAGCGGGCGGAAGCTCGGCTTGCCGGCGATGGGGCTTGATCGCGCAAGACCGGCTGTTGGCCATTCTGGAGCGTCATGAGGAATTAGAAGCCTTGATGGCGCAGGGTGGTTCAGGCGCTGAAGAATTCACCAAAATGTCCCGGGAATATGCCCGGTTGGAGCCAGTTGTCGGGGCCATACGCAGCCACCAAAAGCTCCAAGAAGAAATCCATGATTTGAAGGTCATGATCGAGGATGAAGATCCTGAATTGCGGGCCATGGCCCGCTCAGATTTGGCGGATCTGGAGCGCAAAAGACCAGAATTGGAAGATACCTTGCGCCATGCCCTCATGCCCCGCGATGAGGCTGATGACCGCAATGCCATTTTGGAAATCCGTGCCGGCACCGGTGGTGATGAAGCGGCACTTTTTGCGGGCAATTTGATGCGCATGTACCAGCGTTATGCCGATGTGAAGGGCTGGAAAACCGACATCATATCCTGCGCCCAAAGCGATTTGGGCGGGGTTAAGGAAGCCGCCATGCAGGTAAGCGGGGCGGAAGTGTTTCGGCATCTCAAATTTGAATCAGG